>NZ_JBIAQI010000033.1:0-110025 GCF_042888905.1 Streptosporangium sp. NPDC002721 | reverse complement strand
GCAGCACAATCCCATCCCGCAGACACTTACCGCTTAACCTGCAGAAACAGGATCACGCGAAGGTCAACTCATACACCACTTCGCTGGACGTGACCACGCGGCATCCCCAGACGTTCACCGGGAGCCCCCTGAGCAGCCTGAGCCGTCTGGGCTGCCTGCACTGCCTGCGCTGTCCGCGTCGTATGGGTCATTTGAAACGCCTGAACCGCCTGTGGCACCTGAGTCGCCTGGGTCCCGTCGGCCGCGTCAGACGTCCCAGCCGTCCTGGTCATTTCGGTCATCTCGGCTGTCTCAGTCATCTCAGTCGTCTCGGTCGTTCGGACCGCGTGCCGTCGGTCGCCGGGAGGGTTTCCTGTCATGGCCGCGACGCTAGGTCCGGACGCCCCGCGAGCACATCGAACGCGAGAGCGGCTTTCACCCCCCTCTCAAGACGGACCCCGGCCGCACCTCTCCCTCTTCGGACGGAGCCCTCTTCAAACAGAGCCCTCCTCGGACGGGGCCCGGTGCGGTCCCCCTCCGCGGGACCGGACACGACTCCACCCCAACGATCCCCCTGAATCCCCGGGACTCACCGGGCCGCTCATCCACGGACAGGTGATCCGTGGATAAGCGCGGCATGGATCCGTCCCGCGGCGTTTGCGACGCTTGATTTGACCGGAAATGCCATCTGACCAGGGAGTTAGTATGAAAGACGTGTCTGTGCCCGATCTGACCGGGAAGCTCGCCGTGGTGACCGGGGCGAGCGACGGTGTCGGCCTCGGTCTGGCCGTGCGCCTGGCCCAGGCGGGCGCCGATCTCGTGCTACCGGTCCGCAACCCCGTCAAGGGCGAGGCGGCCGTCGCGCGTGTCCGCGCGGCGGCTCCCGGGGCCGTGGTCTCCCTCCGTGAGCTCGACCTGGCCTCGCTGGACTCCGTGGCGGCGCTCGCGGAGAAGCTGAACGCCGAGGGGCGGCCGATCGACATCCTGATCAACAACGCGGGCGTCATGTCGCCGGCCACCCGGCACACCACGGCCGACGGCCTGGAGCTGCAGTTCGGCACGAACCACATCGGCCACGTCGCGCTGGTCGGCGGCGTCCTGCCGCTGCTGCGCGCCGGCCGGGCCCGTGTCACCACCATGTCGAGCAGCGCCGCCCGCACCGCCAAGATCGACTGGGACGACCTGCAGAGCGAGCGGAAGTACTCCCCGATCCGTTCGTACGGGCTGTCGAAGCTGGCCAACCTGATGTTCGGCCTGGAGCTCGACCGGCGCAGCCGGGCCGGCGGCTGGGGCCTCGTCAGCAACGTCGCGCACCCCGGCACGACCCTGACGAACCTCTACGCCTCGGGCCCCAACCTGGGCCGGACGCGTCCCTCGCCGCTTGAGGCGATCATGACGCGGCTCTCCCGCGTGGGCCTGTTCGTGCAGACCGTCGACAGGGGCGCGCTCCCCGCCCTGTACGCGGCCACCGACCCCCGGGCGCAGGGCGGCCGCTTCTACGGCCCCGACGGCTTCGGCCAGTTCACCGGGGGCCCGACCGAGCTGGCCGTCTACAAGCCGGCCCGTGACGAGGCCGCCGCCGCCCGGCTCTGGGACGTCTCCGAGCGGCTGGCCGGGGTCGGATTCGCCGCCTGAGGTCCGCACCGCGGCCGTTCCCGGAAAGGGGAGACTCACCACATGGACAGGGCTCAACTGGCCGAGTTCCTGCGCACCCGGCGGGAGGCGCTGCAGCCCGAGGACGTCGGGCTGCCTCGCGGGCGGCGGCGGCGCACCGGCGGGCTGCGGCGCGAGGAGGTCGCCGCGCTGTGCGGCATGTCCGCCGACTACTACAGCCGTATCGAGCAGCGGCGCGGGCCCAACCCCTCGGAGCAGATGCTCGCCGCGATCGCCCGGGGCCTGCACCTCTCCCTTGAGGAGCGCGACCACCTGTTCCGCCTCGCGGGCCACGCCACCCCGCGGCGGGTCCTTCGCGGCGACCACATCAACCCCGGGATGATGCGCATCTTCGACCGGCTGGAGGACACCCCCGCGCAGGTGATGAGCCATCTGGGCGAGACGCTCAGGCAGACCCGGCTCGCGGTGGCGCTGATGGGCGACGAGACCGTCCACACCGGGATGGCGCGCAGCACGCAGTACCGCTGGTTCACCGACCCGTCCTCGCGGCTGATCCATCCCGAGGAGGACCACCCGACACACAGCCGCCTCTTCACGGCCAGCCTGCGCGACGCGTACGCGCGGGGCGGCAAGGGGTCGCGCGCGGCCGCGCTGGTCGACGCGCTGCTGGCGGCCAGCCCGGAGTTCGCCGCGATCTGGCAGGAGCACCCCGTCCTGGGCCCGTTCTGCGCGTCGAAGCGCATCCTGCACCCGCGGCTCGGCCTGCTGGAACTGCACTGCCAGACCCTGGTCGATCCCGACCAGTCCCAGATGCTGCTGGTCTTCACCGCCGTACCCGGCAGCGAGAGCCACGAGAAGCTCCAGCTGCTCCCCGCCGCCGGCGACCTGCACGTCTGACCCGTCCCCCTGAAGAACCCGTCCCTCCGGGAGTGGGACGTGAGGCGACTCTCCGGATTTCTGTTGTCCCCGGCGCGCCCGCCGGTCTCCTGTACGGGAGCGAGCACGCCCGGACACCGGACACGACCGGTCCGGCACGCCTCCCGACACACCGACAACGTCCGATCCCCACTCCCCGTACGAAGGACCCCATCCATATGAGTGAGACTGTTCCGCGTGGTATCGCAGCAGGTCGCACGGCTGGTCGTCAGGTACGCCGGGCCGCGCTGGCGGGCGCGCTCGTGGCCGTCATGGGCGCCTCCGTGGTGTACGGCGCCCTGCCCGCGGGCGCGGCCGAGGCCCCCGTGTCGCAGGGCCGGGCGGCCGTCGCCTCCTCGGCCGAGCGGGGGGACCTGTCCGCCTCGGCCGCGGTCGACGGCAGGAGCGACACCCGCTGGTCCAGCAAGTTCAGTGACCCCCAGTGGCTGCAGGTGGACCTGGGCAGGTCCACCGCGATCAACAAGATCGTGCTGAACTGGGAGCGCGCCTACGCCACCGCGTTCCGGATCCAGACCTCCTCCGGCGGCGGCCAGTGGAAGACGATCCACAGCACGACCGCGGGCAAGGGCGGCACGCAGACCCTCAACGTCTCGGCCACCGGCCGCTACGTCCGGCTGCACGCCACCAAGCGGTCCAGCCAGTACGGTGTCTCGCTCTGGGAGTTCCAGGTCTTCGGCAAGGGCTCGGGCAACCCCGTCCCCAGCGCCACCCCGACCAGGCCTACGCCGAGTTCGAGCCCGAGCCGCACCCCGAGCGCCACCCCCAGCGCCACGCCGACCAGGCCGACGCCGAGCTCCACCCCGAGCACCACCCCGAGCGCGACCCCCAGCAAGACCCCGACCACGCCGGTCCCCGAGGTCCCTCCCACGGGAGACTCCGGTAAGAAGGGCGTGGGCGTGTGGCAGGCGCCCAACGTCAGCGCGGCCCTCGAAGCCTCCGGCGCCGACTGGTACTACACGTGGTCCACGAACCACAACAACATCACCACCCCCAAGGGGACGGAGTTCGTCCCGATGATCTGGGGAGCCGACAGCGTCACCGACCAGAACCTCGCCCAGGCGAAGAACTCCGGTTCCCCCTACCTGCTCGGTTTCAACGAGCCGGACTTCGCCGAGCAGTCCAACATGACCGTGGACAAGGCGCTGTCGCTGTGGCCGAGGCTCACCGCGACCGGCCTGAAGGTCGGCAGCCCGGCCGTGGCCTGGGGCGGCGACAGGGCGGGCGGCTGGCTGGACCGGTTCATGACCGGGGCGGCCCAGAAGAACTACCGCGTCGACTTCATCACGCTGCACTGGTACGGCGGCGACTTCCGCGCCGAGGCGGCGACCGGCCAGCTCAAGTCGTACATCCAGGCCGTGTACGAGCGCTACCGCAAGCCGATCTGGCTCACCGAGTACGCCCTGATCGACTTCTCCAACGGCGTCCGCTTCCCCACGGACGCGCAGCAGGCCGCCTTCGTCACCGAGTCCACCAAGATGCTGGCCTCCCTGCCGTACGTGCAGCGCTACGCCTGGTTCGGCCTGCCCTCCTCGGACACCGAGCCCAACAGCGGCCTGTTCCGGAGCAACGGCGTCGCCACCCCCGCGGGCCGCGCCTTCCAGGCGGCCGAGTGATCTAGGTCATCGCCAAGGACCCCGGCACGGGTCCGCGGCCTTCCCCCGGTCCGGCCCGCGCGAGTCCTGCTCTCGCGCGGGCCGGACCCGTTCGTACACCGACGCGAGCCCAGGCGGCGGCGGCCATGACCCGTGTACGCCCCCGCTCCCCTCGCCTCGCCCTCGCCTCGCCGGATCGGGGTCGGCGGGCGCACGGGTTGACGCAACCAGTTGATTGCCATAAGTTGAGTAGCAATCAACTGGTTGTGACAGGGAGACGACCATGACATTCCCCGACCGGATCGAACGCACGCTCCAGCTGCCCCACCCGCCGCAGCGGGTCTGGGAGGCGCTGACCACCGCCGAGGGCCTGGGCACCTGGTTCGGAAACCACGCCGAGATCGACCCGCGCGTCGGCGGCCAGGCCAAGCTCACCTGGGACAGCGGCGACACCGCCACCCTCACCATCGAACGCTTCGAACCGCCGCGCGTCTTCGGCTACACCTGGCCGATCAACGGCCTTCCCGGCGGCGACCCGCGACGCACCTACGTGGAGTTCACCCTGGAGCCCACCGGCACCGGCACCACGCTGACCATGGTCGAGAGCGGGTTCGCGCAACTGCCGGGCACCGGTGAGCACGAGGCCGCCTACTCGGGCAACACCAAGGGCTGGACGAACGAGCTGGGCGAGCTGGTCGCCTACCTCGATGGACGAGCCTGACCTGGAGGCGGTGGCGCAGGAGGTCTTCGCCGCCCTGGCCGATCCGAGCAGGCGGGGCATCCTCGCCGCACTCGCGGCCGGGGGGCCGGCCACCGCGACCGACCTGGCCGCCCAGCTGCCGATCACCCGGCAGGCCATCGCCAAGCACCTCGCCCTGCTGGCCGAGGCGGGGCTGGTGGTGGCCGAGCCGGGAGAGCGGCGCCGGGTCCGCTACCGCCTGGACTCCGCGCCCATGAAGGTGGCACAGCAGTTCCTCGCCGCGCTCGCCCGCGACTGGGACGGCCCGCTGGACGCCCTGCGGGACCGGCTGAGGTGAGAGCACGCTCCGGCGCGACTCCACCGGCCGGCCCCGCGTGACGCCGGGTCGCCCCGCCCGCCGGACCCGCCGTCCGGGCCCGGACCGCCCGCGGCGCCGACATCTCCGCGCCGACATTCTCGCGTCGGCGCCGTAACCGTTGGGAGAGATCGAGATGACGATGACCGGAAACCTGCCGGAAGTGGTGTCGCGCGAGGAGTGGCTCGCCGCCCGCAAGGAACTGCTGGTCAAGGAGAAGGAACTCACCCGGGCCCGTGACCGGGTCAACGCCGACCGCCGCCGGTTGCCGATGGTCCGCGTGGACGAGCCGTACGCCCTGGAGGGCCCGAAGGGGGCGGTGAGCCTGCTCGACCTGTTCGAGGGCCGGCGGCAGTTGGTGATGCACCACTTCATGTTCAGCCCCGAATGGGACGCGGGCTGCCCAAGCTGCTCCTCCGCCGCCGACGGGATCGGCGGGCTGCGGCGACTGCACGTGCGCGACACCACGCTCGTCGCGGTGTCGCGGGCGCCGTACGCCAAGATCGCCGCGTTCCGCGAGCGGATGGGCTGGACGTTTCCCTGGTACTCCTCGTACGGCAGCGATTTCAACCACGACTTCCACGCCACCCTCGACGACCGGGTCGTGCCGGTGCTGCTCCACTTCCGCACCGAAACCGAACTCGCCGAGGCCGGGACACCCTGGACGGGTGGACCGTGGACGGAGGGCATGCGCGGCGAGGAACTGCCGGGCATCAGCGCGTTCCTGCGGGTAGGCACGGAGGTCTTCCACACCTACTCCACGTACGGGCGCGGCATCGAGGAGTTCCACAACGGCTACCCGTACCTCGACCTCACCGCCCTCGGCCGGCAGGAGGCGTGGGAGGAACCCAGGGGACGCGCGGTCCCCCTCGGGCTGCAGGCCGGAGGCCCCAACATGCGCCTGCCCGACGAATACGACATCTGACACCGCGGCGGGAGCGGCGGGCCGACGTCGGCGGCTTCGGCCGGCGCTCTTCCCGGGTTCGGCCGGGGACACCACGACCGCACCCTCGCCCGGCATGGAGAACGTGGAACACCAAGAGCCCTTAACACGGAAAATCCGGATAAAAGGCCTATTTGGGTATGATTCACGAGATCAGATGCCACGATATTCGCATTCACCCCACTCTCCGTTGAGAGGATCATCCCCATGGACACCCCCTCCCGGACCGCTCGGCCCACCTTCCGCACGGCCACCGTCGCGGACGCGCCCGCCCTGGCGCTCCTGGTCGACTCGGCGTACCGGGGAGAGTCGAGCCGCGCCGGATGGACGACCGAGGCCGACCTGCTGAGCGGGCGGCGGACGAACCCCGAGAGCGTCGCCGCCGAGCTGGGGAAGCCGGGAAGCCACATGATCGTCATGGAGGCGGAGGAGGGGATCGTCGCCTGCTGCCAGGTGGAGCACCGGGGCGGGTACGCCTACTTCGGGATGTTCGCCGTACGCCCCACCCTGCAGGGCGGCGGTTTCGGCAAGGCGGTCCTCGCCGAGGCCGAGCGCTTCTCCCGCGACACCTGGGGGGTCGGCGAGATGCGCATGACGGTGATCTCGGCGCGCGAGGAACTCCTGGCCTGGTACGTGCGCCGCGGCTACACCCGCACCGGCGAGATGATCCCCTTCCCCTACGACGACGAGAGCGTCGGCGTACCGGCCAGGGACGACCTGGAAATGGAACTCCTGGTCAAGAAACTCGGCTGAGCGGGGGGCGCCGCCGTCGGATCCGCCCGTGACCGGCGGTCGCGGAGGTAGCGTGGCGAAGATGAGCGAGCCCTATCCCGACCCCGCCGCCTGGTACGCCACCCTGCCCAGCGTGTTCGTCTCGGCCTGCATGCTGCTCACCGACGCGGAGGACCGCGTCCTGCTGGTCAAGCCCAACTACCGGCCCGGCTGGAACTTCCCCGGCGGGATCGTCGAGGAGGGCGAGGCGCCCCACGACGCCGCCACGCGCGAGGTGGCCGAGGAGCTCGGCCTGTCCGTCAAGGCGGGCGAGCTGCTCGTGGTCCACTGGGCGCCGCCGACGAGGGAGCGCCCCCGAGCGATCATCAACTTCATGTTCGACGGTGGCGTCCTGGAGGATCCAAGCCTCGTACGGCTGCAGGTGGAGGAGCTCGACGAGGTGGCGTTCCTCCCCTGGGACGCCGCCGCCCCCCTCCTGCCCGCGCACATGGCGCCCCGCCTCGCCGCCGGGCGCCTGGCCCGCGAGAACCGGTCTCCCGTCTATCTGCCGGGCGAGCCCCTGGAGACCGACGGCTGAGGTCGTCCGGCCACGAATCCCACGGAGGCGCGACGGAGACCTGACCTGGGATTTAAGGCGATAAAACGGGTAGGGCGGCGGTATGACCGAAACACCCCCAGACCGCGAGGGTCTGAGCGACGAGCAGGCGATCGAGGTCGAGGAGTGGACCGACGACCTCGGCCTCAACCACGAGATCGTCGAACACGACGACGGGCACCAGGACAGCCTCGACGAGCGCCTCCGGCGCGAGGCCCCGGAGCGCGAGCGGGTCCCGCGCGACGGAACCCGCCTGGTGGCACCGGACGAGGGGCTGAGCCCCGACGAGACCTCCGAGGAGTACGCCTCGGAGGCGGGTTTCGACGGCGGCGACCTGTCCGCCGAGGAGCGCGCCGTCCACATCGAGCCCGACATCGAGTACCGCGAGACCTGAGAACCCCTCCGGGGCCGAGGATCCCGGCCCCTCGGCGAACCGAGCACGGATCACCGGCCGCGCCCCCGGACCTCACCGGCACGACGAGGTCCGGGGCGACCGGTCCGTGCGCTCCTCGACGACCTGCCTCACCGCCCCAACAGCACGACGAAGCCCGGGGCGACCGGTCCCCCGCGACACGCAGCACACCGGACCGGCTCACCACCCAGGCCCCCGCGCACCGGACACCGGACCAGCTCACCCCCGCGCACCCGCACACCGGGACCGGCTCACCACCCAAGCCCCCGCACACGGACACCGGACCGGCCCACCCCCCTGGTCCCCCTACGCCGGGATGATCCCCGCCCGCCGACCCGGGCCCGCGCCTGCACCCGCAACCGCGCCTCCCACCGGCGATCCCGGAGCATTGACAGAAACTTGTTGGAAACATAAACTCGGGCCCGTCTGGAAAGCGCTTTCCTAGCGCCTCGCCGGGAAGCGCCCCACCCGCTGGAAGGTGGTGATGCCATAGCCGCGCACTGACCCGAGCCCTCCCTTCTCCCGAGTGCGGTGACCACTCCCGCCTCACCTCCCACGCGCGCCGCGCGGCCTCACCCCGCGGACGAACCGGCCCGGCGAGACGACGACCGCCGCGCGATGGGAAAGCACCGCCCTCCACGCGACCGGCGCACCTTTTCCGTACCGGAGATCCGACCGCAGATCCGACCGAGGATCCGTACCGGAAACCGGGGCCGTCGCGCCGATGAGCCGCGCACCGCGGACGTCCCGTACTCCTCTCCCGGCTTCACGCTGCCGCCTGACCGCACGCCGCCGCGACCGCGACCGCGCGCAGAGAGCAGAGAACACGTGTCCCCCAGATCCGCCCTCCCCCCGATCCTCCCCCCTGGGACCCCGCGTCCCGTGCCCGGAAGCACCTGGCGCACGGCCCCCGTCCTCGTGGCCGTCGCCCTCCTGATCTCCGCCCTGATCGGCCCCGCCGTGGCCGAGACCAGGGCCGGGACCGGGGCCGCGCGGCTCGCGGACCCGGTCAACGCCCAGATCGGTTTCTCCACCGTCAACGCCCTCGGCCAGAACGGCACCACCGGCGGCCTCGGAGGCCCCACGGTCACCGCGACCACGACCGCGCAGTTCCTCGACTACATCTCCCGCCCCGGGCCGTACGTCATCCAGGTCACCGGCCGGATCACCCTGCCCACCGGCTCCAGCGACGGCATGCACAACGTCACGTCGGACAAGTCGATCATCGGGGTCGGCCCGAACGCCGCGCTGGTCGGCGGCGGGCTGAACATCGGCCTGCCGGTCAGCGACTCCGTCACCTCGCCGCCCGCGAACGCCGTGCACAACATCATCATCCGCAACATCGCGTTCTCCGGCGCCACCGACGACATGATCAACGTGCAGATGTTCAGCCACCACGTCTGGATCGACCACAACGACTTCTCCAACGGGGACGACGGGGCGGTCGACATCAAGCGCGGCTCGGACTACGTGACCGTCTCCTGGAACAGGTTCCACGACCACGACAAGACCCTGCTGCTCTCCCACGACGAGGACGCGGGCCCGCAGGACATCGGACGACTGCGCGTCACCTACCACCACAACTTCTTCGACGCCTCCGACCAGCGCCACCCCCGGGTCCGCTTCGCGAACGTCGTGCACGTCTACAACAACTACTACCGGGACAACAGCTACGGCATCGCGTCCACCTACAACGCCGGGGTGCTGGTCGAGAACAACTACTTCTACAGCGTCAACAACCCCGGACGGGTCGAGTTCAGCGGGGACCTCGGGCGCCTGGTCGAGCGCGGCAACATCCTGGTCGACTGCAACCACGCCATCGAGACGCGGGGCACCGTGACCGAGCCGCGCACCTACTACTCCTACAGCGCGGACCAGGCCTCCGCGGTGCCGACCATCGTGCCCGCCGGTGCGGGCGTCGGGAAGATCTGATGGAGACGACGATGAACCCCGGAAACCACCCCCGCCCCCGCCGCCGCTCGGCCGTCACCGCGCTGCTCCTGGTCGCCGCGCTCGCCTGCGCGGGTGGCGCCGCCAGCGCCGACACCACCGCCTCGGGTACGGCCGCCCCGCCGGCCGCGACCACCGGAGGGAAGCTCGCCGCGGCCTGCACCGGTACCCCGACCGGCTTCGCCACCGTCAACGCCCTCGGCCAGAACGGCACCACCGGCGGCCTCGGGGGCCCCGTCGTCACCGTGACCACGGCCGCGGCCCTGAAGGACTACGTCGGCCGGCCCGGCCCGTACGTGATCCAGGTCTCCGGCCGCATCCAGGTGTCCGGCATGCTCACCGTGGTCGCGAACAAGAGCATCCTGGGCGTGGGCACGACCGCCGAGATCACCGGCGGCGGGCTCCAGCTCGGCTCGACGACCCGGCCGGGCAACAACGTGATCATCAGGAACATCCGGTTCACCGGCGCCGAGGACGACTCGATCAGCGTCACGAACAAGGCCCACCACGTGTGGATCGACCACAACGACCTCTCCGACGGCTACGACGGCCTGCTCGACATCAAGCGGGAGTCGGACTTCGTCACGGTCTCGTGGAACCACTTCCACCACCACAGCAAGGCGGCGCTGCTGGGCCACTCGGACAACTACCCCGCCGACGTCGGGAAGCTGCGCGTCACCTACCACCACAACTTCTTCGACGGCACCGACCAGCGCCACCCCAGGGTGCGCTTCGCCGAGCCGGTCCACGTCCTCAACAACTACTACCGGAACAACGCGCTGTACGGCGTCGCCTCCACCGAGAACGCCGGGGTGCTCGTCGAGGGCAACTACTTCGAGAACGTCGCCCACCCGATCTACGTGGGCTACGACAAGAGCGGCCCCGGCCGGGTGGTCGAGCGCAACAACCGCTACGTCGGCTCCGGCACCCCGCAGACGGCCGGCACCGTCGTCGAGCCGCGCACGTACTACCAGTACACCGTCGACGACCCCGCGACCGTCCCGGCGACCGTGTCCGCCGGCGCGGGCGTCGGGAAGATCGGCTGCTAGCCCTCCCCCCGGATCGCCGCCCGCCGGCCTCCCCCCACCGGCGGGCGGCGCCCTCCCCTGAACGCTTTTTCGAGACGCCCTTCCCGGAACGCCCACGAGGGCGCCTCCCGGAATCCCCGCGAACGTTCCCGCACCAGGAAGGCAGACACCATGCCCCAGAAGATCATCGATCACGCGACCCGGCGGGGTACGGCCCTCCGCGCCGCCGCGGCCGCCGTGCTGGCCGCCGCCCTCGCCGTGACACCGGCCGCCGCGGGCACCGCCACCGGGACCGCCGCGGCGTTGCCCGCCCCGGTCGGCTTCGCGTCGGTCAACGCCCTCGGCCAGAACGGCACCACCGGCGGCGCGGGCGGGCGGACGGTCACCGTGACCGACGCCGACGCGTTCCTGGAGTACATCGACAGCAAGGAGACGCTCGTCATCCGGGTCGCGGGCACCATCGCGATCACCAGCAAGCAGGGGGTCCGGCCGAACAAGACCATCATCGGGGTGGGCACCTCGGGCCACATCACCGGCGGCGGCCTGGACTTCTACCGGTCCTACAACGTGATCGTGCGCAACCTCCGGTTCACCGAGGCCGAGGACGACGCGATCAACGTCGGCCAGCAGTCACACCACATCTGGATCGACCACAACACCTTCTCTGGCGCGGTCGACGGCTCGATCGACGTGGTGCGCGGCGCCGACTACGTCACCGTGTCGTGGAACCACTTCGACCACTCCGACAAGAGCATGCTGATCAGCCACTCCGACGGCGCCTCGGGCACCGACGTCGGCCGCCTCAAGGTGACGATCCACCACAACTTCTTCGACAACAGCCGCCAGCGCCACCCGCGCATCCGCTTCGGCGAGCCGGTGCACGTCTTCAACAACTACTTCCTGGGCAACGAGCTGTACGGGGTGGCCTCGACGGAGAACGCCGGGGTGGTCGTGGAGGGCAACTACTTCCAGGACGTGCCCCACCCGCTCTTCTCCGCGAGCGGCTACGCCGACAGCGGCCCGGGACGGGCGGTGCAGCGCAACAACGTCTACGTGAACTCGGGAACCCCCGAGACCTCGGGCACCGTCGTCGAGCCGCGCACCTTCTACGCGTACACGGTCGACGCCCCCTCCGGCGTCCCGTCGTCGGTACGCGCCGGCGCCGGCATCGGCGCGCAGTGGGGGAATCCCTGACCTTCCCCGTACGGCATCCGTGCGACAGACGACGGTCAGCGGGTGAGGGCGGCGACCAGGGCGTGCAGGTCGTCGACGACGTGGTCCGCCTCGGCGGCCTGGGGGCGCTCCGCGTGGAGGTGCCCCCAGGGACCCCGTCTGATCAGGGCGGTCCGCATGCCCGCCGCCCGCGCGGGGAGCACGTCGTTGTCCAGCCGGTCGCCCACGTAGAGGATCTCGCCGGGCTCGCGCCCCGACACCGCGACGACCTTGGCGAAGAACTCCGGGGCGGGCTTGGAGACACCCCAGCCGTCGGAGGTGTGTACCGCGTCGACGGGCAGGTCCATCGCGACGAGCGCGTCGCGCGCCTGCGGCGGCTGGTTGCCCGCGATGATCAGCTCGTGGCCGAGGTCGCGCAGCGCCGCCAGGGCGGGCCGCACGTCCGGATAGAGGTCGTCGGCGTCGAAGTCGACCCGCAACCCGTCCGGTTCGTCGCGCTTCCACGCCTCCTGCTCGGCCTCGACGTCGAAACCGGGCCGCAGGAGCCGGAAGGCGTCCTCGAACGACCTGTCGAGCGCGGCCATGCCGCCGAGCACACCGAGCATGGTGAACCGGGTGACACCCAGCCTGTCGGCCCAGCGCGACCAGATGCGCGTCTCGTCGATCAGCGTCTCGCCCACGTCGAACACCAGCGCCCGGACCACGGTGTCTCCCCTCTCCCCAAACCCGTCGATCCTAGCCCCGCCGACCGGGACGGCACCGGCCGGGCCCGCACGAGCGCGCCCGCTCACGGAAGAGCCGCACGCACCCGGACACCCCTCTCCATCGGCCCGTCCCATAACCGCAGGACATGCGCTTCGCCCCCGGACACGCTCGCGTGCGACACTCAGAGTGCTTGTCCGGACACGAAGGGATACAGGTCGATGGTGACAACGGCACGGGGACGCCCCTCCCGGCACGCCCCCTCCGAGAAGACGCCCCCCGCCCGCACGGCGCGGGATCTTCTCGAAACCCTGCCCCCCACCCCCGGCTTCCGCGCCGAAGTCATCGACGGGAACCTGATCGTGAGCCCTGTGGGCACCCCCGAGCACAGCTGGAGCGCGACACTCCTGTCCTACGCGCTGCAGCCGATCGTCATGGAGCGGAAGTGGCGCGCCCACGTGGGCGGGGTGAACGTCTGCATCGACGGCCCCCGAGACAGCCTCATCCCCGACTTCGTGCTCGCCCCCGCCGACTGCCCGCGCCGGGGCACCCTGGAACTGCGCTCCTCTGGGTTGATCATGGTCACCGAGATCGTCTCCCCGGGGAGCGCGCGGATCGACCGTGACGACAAGCCCCGCATCTACGCCGCGGGCGGAGTGCCCATCATGCTGATCGTCGGCCCGATCGCCACACCTCCGGCGGTCACCGTCCTCAGCGACCCCGGGGAGGGCGGCTACCGCGCCGTCACACGCGTCCAGCTGGGCAAGCCGCTCCGCATCCCCTCCCCCGTCGACTTCGACCTCGACACCTCGATCTTCCTGTAACACGACAACCGCCCGCCGGGCACCGGTCTCGGCACGCGCCCACTCCCCGGAAGGCCCACGCTCCGGCGCCGCTTCGCGGCCGGAGCCTGTTCTCCCCCGGCCCGCAGGGCTCCGTGAAACACTGCGAGTGCATGTTCGGACACGAAGGGATACAGGTCGATGGTGATGACAGCGTCTCAGCGATCCGCCCGGCGCACCGCGCCCCAGCCGCCCGCCCAGCCCGCGGTCCCCGACGACCGGCCACTCCCCCGGACCCCGAGGGAGATCTTCGAGTCCCTTCCCCCCATCCGTGGCCTCCGGGCCGAAGTCATCGACGGGAACCTGATCGTGAGTCCTTCCGCGACCCCCCGGCACGCACGCATCGCCAGATGTCTCAGCAGGGCTCTGATCCCCGTGGAGGACGAGAACGGCTGGGAAAGCTTCTCCGGTGACGTGGACATCTGTGTCGAAGGCCCCCGTGACACGATCGTCCCCGACTACTGCCTGGTCCCCGTAGACGCTCCGCTCTGGGGTGACCGCGAGATCCTCTCCTCCGGCCTCGTCCTGGTGGCGGAGATCGTCTCACCCGGGAGCATGGAGATCGACCGCGCCACGAAGCCCAGGATCTACGCGGGCTGTGGTGTCCCGATCATGCTGATCGTCGACCCGGTCGCCTCCCCGCCGGCGGTCACGGTCCTCAGCGACCCGGAGGAGGGCAGCTACCGGACCATGACCCACACCGAGATGGGCAAGCCGCTCCGCATCCCCTCCCCCGTCGACTTCGACCTCGACACCTCGATCTTCCTGTAGTCCCGGAGCTCAGAGCTTCTCCATCGCCTTGCGGATGCGCTTGTCGGAGATGGAGTACGGGGTCCCGAGGGTCTGGGCGAAGTAGCTCACCCTGAGCTCCTCGATCATCCAGCGGATCTGGCGGACGTCGTCGTCGGAGCGGCGGGCCGGGGGAAGCTTCTCGACCAGCTCGTGATAGTCGTCCTCGATGTCGTGCACCTTGTCCATCCGCTCCCCGTCGCGGAACGCGTCGTCGTGGACCTTCTCCAGCCGCCGCTCGGCCCCCTTGAGATAGCGGAGCAGGTCGGGCAGGCGTTTGTAGCCGGTGTCGGTGACGAAACCCGGGTAGACGAGGTTCGCCACCTGGTCGCGGATGTCCTCGATCGCGGGGGTGGAGCGCGACTCCGGCAGCAGGGTCGAGACGGTGTGCCAGACCCGAAGGATGCTCTCGACCCTGGCGACGACCTCGGCGGTGGTGTCGAACAGCTCGGCCCGGACCTTGTCGTGGAGCGTGGCGAAGGCGGACTCGTCCCAGACCGGGCCGCCGTACTCGATCATGAGGTGGTCGGCGGCGCAGGCGATGCAGTCGTCGAACAGCGCGGTGGCACCGGCGTGCGGGCTGCGGCTCAACGCGAGCTTGGCCTGGTTGCCGAGGCGGCCGAGCACCCACTTGGCCGGTGACGGGGTGTTGAGCAGCAGCAGCCTGCGGGTGCCCTCCCACATGGCCCGGCGCTGCTCGGCCTCGGTCTCGAACATCCGCACGGCCACGGTGGCGCCCTCGTCGGCGAGCGCCGGGTAGGCCTTCATCCTGCGCTGCTCGAACGTCCTGGGCAGCGCGCCCACGGTCCATCCCGTCAGGCCGGACTTCTCCAGGCCGTCGGCGGCCTTGGACAGCGTCTGGCGGAGCTTGGGGGCGAGCCTTCGTTTCAGCCCGGCCAGGTCCTTGCTCTCGGCCAGCTTCTGCTTGCGGCCGTCGACCACCCGGAAGGTGATCTTGAGGTGGTCGGGGACGAGGTCGGGCTGCCAGGCCTCGCGCGGCACCTGGACGCCGGTCAGGTTCAGCAGCTCGCGTTCCAGCACCGCGAGCAGCGGCTCCTGGGTGGGCTCGGCCCGCTCCAGGGCCTTCTTGGCGTAGTTGGGGGCGGGGACGAAGTTACGCCGGATGGGCTTGGGCAGACTCCGGATGAGCGCGGTGAGCAGTTCCTCGCGCAGCCCGGGGATCTGCCAGTCGAAGCCCTCGACGTTGACCTGGTTGAGCAGCGCGAGCGGGATGTGCGCGGTGACGCCGTCGGCGTCGGTGCCGGGCTCGAACTGGTACGTGAGGGGGAAGCGCAGGCCGCCCTGGCGCCACACGTCGGGGTAGTCGCGCTGGCTGACGTCGCCCGCCGTCTCGCTGATCAGCATCGACTTCTCGAAGCTGAGCAGGTCGGGCTGGTCGGCCCTCGCCTTCTTCCACCAGGAGTCGAAGTGGCGCCCGGAGACGACGTCGGCGGGGACGCGCTGGTCGTAGAAGTCGAACAGCGTCTCGTCGTCGACGAGGATGTCGCGGCGCCTGGCCCGCTCCTCCAGCTCCTCGACCTCTTCGAGCAGCCTGCGGTTCTCCTTGAAGAAGGCGTGGTGGGTCTCCCAGTCGCCCTCGACCAGGGCGTGCCGGATGAACAGCTCCCGGCTCAGCTCGGGGTCGATGCGACCGTAGTTGACCTTGCGCTGGACCACGATCGGGACGCCGTACAGGGTGACCTTCTCGTAGGCCATCACCGAGCCCTGCTTCTTCTCCCAGTGCGGCTCGGAGTAGGTGCGCTTGATCAGGTGCTGGGCGAGCGGCTCGACCCACTCGGGCTCGATCTTGGCGTTCACCCGGGCCCAGAGCCGGGAGGTCTCCACCAGCTCGGCGGACATCACCCAGAGCGGCTGCTTCTTGGCGAGCGCGGAGCCCGGGAAGATCGCGAACCGCGCGTTGCGCGCGCCGACGTACTCCGTCATGGGCCTGCGCGGCTCGTTCGGGGGACGGCGGCCCCCGCCCGCGTCGGCGGTCTTCTTGTCGATGTCCTTGACGCCGACGTGGGACAGCAGGCCCGACAGCAGGGAGACGTGGATCTTCTGCTCGTCGCCGGGGGTGCCGTTGAGGGTGACGCCCAGCGTCTTCGAGGTCTGGCGGAGCTGGCTGTAGACGTCCTGCCACTCGCGGACGCGCATGTAGTTGAGGAAGTCGGCCTTGCACAACCGCCGGAACGCGCTGGACGACAGCTCCTTCTGCTGCTCCTGCAGGTACTCCCACAGGTTCAGGTACGAGACGAAGTCGGACTCCTTGTCCGCGAAGCGGCGGTGCTTCTCGTCGGCGGCCTGCTGCTTGTCGGCCGGTCGCTCGCGCGGGTCCTGGATCGACAGGGCGGCGGCGATGACCATGACCTCGCGGACGCAGCCGTTGCGGTCGGCCTCCAGCACCATGCGGGCCAGGCGCGGGTCGACCGGGAGCCCCGCCAGCTTGCGCCCGAGCGGGGTCATCTGCCTGGCCTGGTCGAAGGCGCCCAGCTCCAGCAGCAGGTCGTAGCCGTCCCTGACCTGGCGCTGGTCGGGCGGCTCGACGAACGGGAAGGCCCCGATGTCACCCAGGCCGATCGAGGTCATCTGCAGGATGACCGAGGCGAGGTTGGTGCGCAGGATCTCCGGGTCGGTGAACTCCGGCCGGGTGACGAAGTCGTCCTCCTCGTACAGCCGGATGCAGACGCCCTCGGAGACGCGGCCGCAGCGGCCCTTGCGCTGGTTGGCCGAGGCCTGGGAGATCGCCTCGATGGGCAGGCGCTGGACCTTGGTGCGGTGGCTGTAGCGGGAGATCCTGGCGAAGCCGGGGTCGACGACGTACTTGATGCCCGGCACGGTGAGCGAGGTCTCGGCCACGTTGGTGGCCAGCACGACCCGGCGGCCGGTGTGCCGCTGGAAGACCCGGTGCTGCTCGGCGGCGGACAGCCTGGCGTACAGCGGCAGGATCTCTGCGTCCTTGCGCTTCGACAGCGCCTCGGCGGTGTCGCGGATCTCCCGCTCGCCGCTGAGGAAGACCAGGATGTCGCCGGGCCCCTCCGCGCACAGCTCGTCGACCGCGTTGCCGATCGCCTGGATCTGGTCGTCGTCCTCGGCGACCGGCCGGTAACGGACCTCAACGGGGTAGGTCCGGCCGGAGACCTCCACGATCGGCGCGTCGCCGAAGTGCTTGGAGAAGCGCTCGGGGTCGATGGTCGCCGAGGTGATGATCACCTTCAGGTCGGGACGGCGCGGGAGCAGCTGCTTGAGGTAGCCCAGGATGAAGTCGATGTTGAGGCTGCGCTCGTGCGCCTCGTCGACGATCAGCGTGTCGTACTGGTCGAGGTCGCGGTCGTGCTGCAGCTCGGCGAGCAGGATGCCGTCCGTCATGACCTTGACGAGGGTGCCGTCGCCCACCTGGTCGGTGAAGCGCACCTTGTAGCCCACGGCGTCGCCGAGCGGGGTGTCGAGCTCCTCGGCGACGCGCTCGGCCACGGTGCGGGCGGCGATGCGGCGGGGCTGGGTGTGCCCGATCAGGCCCTTGACGCCCCGGCCCAGTTCGAGGCAGATCTTCGGCAGCTGGGTGGTCTTGCCGGAACCGGTCTCCCCGGCGACGATCACGACCTGGTTGTCGCGGATCGCCTCCAGGATGTCGTCCCTGCGCTGGCTGACCGGCAGCGCCTCCGGATAGGTGATCTCGGGGACCCCGGCGCGACGCTGGGCGACCCGCCGCTCGGCCCGCTCGATGTCGGAGGTGATCTCCGCGGCGATCTTCTGCTGCGCGGCACGGTTTCTGACCCTGCGGGCCCCGTCGAGCCTGCGGCGGAGCCGCCGCTGGTCACGCAGCGTGAGCTCGGGCAGACGCGCGTGCAGGTCGGAGAGAGGCGATGTCAAAGGAGGCGTTCCCATACTGAGACCCAGGATACTTTCGGCCCACGTGTGCGGGCCCACCCGCCGCCGCGAAGGCGCCTGTGAGGCTCCACACCTGAATGCCCCCGCGTGCGGGGCCTTGCGTGCGGGACCCCGCGTGCGGGCCCAACCGCCCATGCTGCCCGAGCCACCGCCCCGCCGCATCCCAATATCCGGCCGGTACGGCGCCCCGGCTCTTTCAAGGAGGCCGGAAGGTTTTCGCAAGGAGAACGGGAGGCTCAAGGAGAACTGGAGGCTCAAGGAGAACGGGAGAGGAGAACGGAACGGCCCCGCCTCCCCGGGGCCGGGGTGACGGGGCCGTCGCGTTCGGGCCTCACCCGGGCCCCGCGGGAGCGGGACCCGGGATCAGCGGGTTACGGGAGCGCCGGGTAGGCGTTCTGGAGCAGCTGGCGGAACTGGGCGGAGAACCACTGGCCGGAGATCGGCGCGTCGGCCAGGGCACCGCTCATGTTGTTGCCGTTGCGCCCGTTGCCCTCGTAGGTCGGGTCGCACATCCGGTCGAAGCCCTTGCCCTCGTTGTTCGGGATCTCCCTGCTGGAGCCGTCGGACTCGCCCGGGGGCTTGATCCAGACGTAGGCGTCCAGACCGGTGGCGGGGCTGGCCTGCGGGCGCTCGCCCAGTCCGGCACCGCTCTGGTTGCACCAGTTGCCGGCGTGGATCCGGCGGTCGACGCGCGACTCGTTGACGAAGGTGTTCACGTTCGTCGAGGTGCTGGCGGCGGCCGGGCGGGCCGAGCCTCCCCAGCCGTTGCGGGAGGTGTCGATCAGCATGCCGATGTTGGACCTGAAGCCCTTCTGGATCAGCGTGTTCCTGAAGGCCTGGGCGAAGGAGAGCTCGTCGACGTAGAAGTTCCAGTCGAGCCAGGTGGACTGGCGGACGCTCTGGCCGTTGACGGTGGTGTTGATGGTGAAGTGCGGCTCACGCAGCGCCGAGTAGTTGGCGGTGTTGGTGATGAAGCCGTCCACGCTGTCGAAGCCCGCGGTGGTACCGGAGACGGTGCTCGCGAACAGGTCCGCGGCCGGGCCGTAGTTGCTGTCCCAGCCGAGCCAGCCGTGGTGCGCGGCGTCGACGTAGGTGTAGACGTTCGGGATCGCGTGCAGCTTGTTCAGGGCGTAGCGGACGCCGTCGACGTAGGCGTTGGTGTCCTTGGCCTCCTGGCACTTCGCCACGTTGAGGTTGGTGACCAGGTTCGGCAGCGAGTCGATCTCGACGATCGTGGAGATCCGCAGGTTCGCGTACTTCGACTCGCCCATGATCGCGGCGATCGGGTCGATGTACTCGGTCTTGTAGCGGTTCAGGCCGTTCTGCGCGATGAGCAGCTCACCGTTGGAGGCCAGGGCCGAGCAGTCGCGGTTGGGCAGGTTGTAGATGACGAACTGGATCGTGAGCGGCCTGCTGCCGTTGGCCGCGTCCTGCACCAGGGCCTCGTCCAGGTGGGCGCGCAGGCCCATCGCCGAGGAGGAGCCCGCGATGGCGGCGATGCGGTCCAGCCACACGCCGGTGGAGATGTCGGCGACCGCGTCACCACCGGGCTCGGCGGCGGCCTTGGCCGACCAGTCGGGGTTCACGTAGCCGTCGGCTCCGGCGTAGGGGTTGTCGACGTGCACGGGCGGCGTCGTGTCGCCGTCGTCGTCGGCCTCGGTCACCGCGACGGAGGCGCCGGTGTGACCGCTGGCGGCGGCCGCGATGGTGGCGGTGCCGTTCACCTCGTCGGAGTCCTGGGCCGCCGAGACCGTCACGTTCTGCGCCGTGTTCCAGTTGGCCGTGGTGAAGGTCAGCGTGGAGGGCGAGATGGTGACGTTGGTGTCACCCGTCTTGGTCAGGTTGACCGTGACGCTGCCGCTCGGCGCCTGGCTGAGCCTGAAGCCGACCGTCCTGGACGCGCCCTCGGGGACGCTGAGGGAGGTCGCGGAGGCGACGATCGACGGCGTCGAGGTGCCGCCCACGGTGAAGGGGACCTCGGCGGTCTGGGTGGAGAGCGCCGGGGAGGCGTTGTCGTACGCCTTCGCGCTGGCGGTGTGGGAGCCGGACGACAGGCCGGTCGCGGAGTAGGAGTACGGGGAGCTGGTGTCGGTGTTGACCAGCGTGCCGTCGACGTAGAACTCCACCTTGCTGACGGAGCCGTCGTCGCTCGCGGTCGCCGCGAGCGGCACGGCGGCACCGGCCTGGTGGGTGGAACCGGAGGCGGGGCTGGTCAGGCTGACCGTGGGGGGCTGGTTGACCGGCGGCTGCCCGCCACAGGTCACGCCGTTGACCGTGAAGGCGGCGGGCTTGGGGTTGCTCCCGGTCGACGCCCCGTTGAAGCCGATGCTGGTGGAGGCGCCGGTGGCGAGGGAGCCGTTCCAGGAGAGGTTCCTCGCGGTGACCTGGGTGCCCGACTGGGCCCAGGTCGCCGACCAGCCCTGCTGGAGGGTCTGCCCGGCGGTGAAGGCGAAGCCCAGGGTCCAGTTGGTGAGCGGGTCACCCAGGTTCTTGATGGTGACGCTGGCGGTGAATCCGCCCTGCCAGTCGTTGGTGGTGTAGGCGACGTCGCAGGCGACTGCGGCGTGCGCCGTGGCGGCCTGCCCGGTGGCGAGACCGGCGGCGGCCATGAGCATGGCCGCCATGGTCGCCACCCGGTTGCGCCAGGCATGGCGGCGCGGATTTACTGTCATTCGTGATCATCTCCAGGAGGACGGTGGGAGCGCTCCCATAGTCCGGATGTTTCACGGATGTGTACAGCTTGTTGCACGTCGGAGGCCCCCGAATAGGCCGCTCCCCGCCTCTGACCTCACCGAACGGATTTCGAGCACGATGAAAGTTTCAGATCCCTCCCGGGAGCCCCTCGCGAACGACACGCGCTAGCCGTCTCCGACCCTCGCCCCTCGCTCCCCTCGCCGCCCGCGCCTCACCCCCACACATCTAACGCCTCATGCCTGGCGTTCCATATGTCCGGCGTCCACGTGTCCGGCGCTCAACGTGTCTGACGCTCCACGCCCAGAACCCCGTGCCCGGCGTGCGCCGGCCTTCCCGGGCCGCCTGCGCGAAGCGCGCACCCGGGCAGGACCGGACCCCTACTTCATGGCCGCCATCGCGGCGCCCACGATGCCCGCCTCGTTCTGAAGGCCCGCGGGGACGATCGGGGTGCGCAACTTGATCTGGGGCAGGAACTTGTCGGCCTTCTTGCTCACGCCTCCGCCGATGATGAACAGCGACGGGGAGAACAACGCCTCGACGTGTTCCAGATACTCCTGCACCTTCTCGGCCCACTCGTCCCAGTCGAGGTCGTGCGCCTCGCGCGCGTGGTCGGAGGCGCGCTTCTCGGCCTCCTTGCCCCTGATCTCCAGGTGACCGAGCTCGGTGTTGGGCACCAGGCGACCGTCGATGAGCAGGGCGCTGCCGATCCCGGTGCCGAAGGTCAGCAGCATCACCACACCCGTCCTGCCCTTGGCGGCACCCGCCGCGACCTCGGCGAGGCCGGCCGCGTCCGCGTCGTTGAGCACCGTCACCGGCAGCCCCGTCGCCTCGGAGAACAGCTTCCGCGCGTCCGTGCCGATCCAGTCCTTGTCCACGTTCGCGGCCGACCTGGCGACCCCGTCGAGCACGATCCCGGGAAAGGTCACCCCCACCGGCCCCTGCCAGGCGAAGTGCCTCACGATCGCCGCCACCACCTCGGCCACCGCCTCGGGCCTGGAGGGGTCCGGCGTGGGGATGCGCAACCGCTCCCGCGTCAGCCGCCCCATCGCGACGTCCACCGGCGCGCCCTTGATCCCGGACCCGCCGATGTCGATTCCCAGCGCTTCCATGTGCTTACCTCCTGTTGACTCCCCCTTCCCCCCGATAGGCGGCTGATACTCGTTTGCAGCGAGCGGTCAACCCGGTTGAAAGCGGTCCATCACACACTGTGGGCACAGCAGCCGGAAAGGAAGCACTCCCATGACGATCAGCCGCCTCCTCGCGGGATCCGCCCTCGCCACCGCCCTCCTCGCCATCGTCCCCGCGACCGCCCAGGCGGCGACCGCCCCCACGAGCACCCCCGCGACGGCCCAGGCCGCCCCCGGCACGACGGCCACGCAGGGCGCCGGCCCGTGGGGCACCTACTACGCCCCCGGCAGGAGGGCCAAGACGCACGGCTCGCTGACAGTCTCCGGCGAGGACCACGCGGACATCCCCGCCGCCGAGCGGGGCAGGATCTCCGGCAAGGTCTACGACCTGACCCGGGGCCCCTCCTGCGGCTGGGCGGTCTTCCGCCTCACCTACCGCACCGCCGACGGCAGGAACCTGCCGTTCAAGCACCGCAGCGTCGTCGACTGCTCGTACCGCACCCCGAAGTCGTTCGCCTTCACCCAGCGCGACCTCTACCAGGTCGAGCTCAAGGTCTGCTCCGAGGCCAAGGCCTCCAAGCCCTCTCTGAACTGCCTGTACGCGGGCACCTGGAAGGTCCTCTACATCTCGAAGTGAGCAGGGGGGCGGGAGGACCCCGCCCGCCCGGCCCGGCCGCCGGGCCGTCTCCCCGACAGGAGCGTCAGCTCGTCGGGGCGGCGATCCGGCGCCTGCCACGATGCCGGGGGCTGTGACGGGCACTACCGACCCGGCGCCTGCGGCGCGCGAGGAGACCGAGGGCCGCGACTGGCACGACCACCCCGGCCACCAGCCCCACCAGGGACAGGTACTCCCCGTCGGGCTCGACGGAGAAGCCCGTGCCCTTCGCCGAGAAGGTGAGTGGGGCGGTGACCACCCGCTTCACCCTTCCGCTCATCAGGGTCAGCCTGCCCTTCCAGGGACCGTCGGGTATGCGCCCGTCCATGGTCACGGTCACCGGGGCGACGGAACCGGGAAGCAGCGTGACCCCCAGGTCGGCGGGGAAAGGCCCGGCCTTCAGGCCGCCGGGGCCCTCCTCCAGCGACAGTGCCCCGCTCATGTCCAGGGTCCGCTTCCCGGTGTTGTTGGCCAGTGCCTCCAGTCGCACGCTGCCTTCCGGAGTGCGCAGGGACGTCAGTTTCTCGATCCGGAAGTCCGACGGCGGTTCGCCGCCCGGCCCGACGTCGAGGTAGACGCGGATCCCGACCCGGTTGACGACGCGCACGGGGTGGGAGGCGTTTGGCTCGGTGGAGACCTCCGCCCAGACGGCGCCGAACCGCTCACCGCGCGAGGCGACGAGCGGCACCATGATCGTCACCTCGGCGACCGCCGTACGGCCCGGCGGCAGATCGACCGGGTCACGATCGAGCGACATCCAGCTCACCAGCTCGTTCTGGGGACGGCCCGCCGGTGCGTGGAAACTGTTCCGCACGATGGTGGCCGCGGCCGGGTACAGGCTGATGTGCTGGAGCTTCCTGGACGTGTTGGAGATCTCCACCTTCCGCCGGATGGTGGTGCCCGGGTTGAGATGGTCGACGATGTAGGAGAGCGCGCGGGGGTCGCCGCGATGGCTGACCGGCGCCTCGAGCAGGCGGATGCCGATCGTGCCCCGGGGGTCGGCGCCGGCCGACGCGCCGACCCCGCCGACCCCGCCGGCCCCGCCGGCCCCGCCGACACACAGCACGGCCAGCAGCGTCGGCGCGAACGATCCGGCGATCCGGTTACGCCACCTGATGTGTCACCGTCCCGGTGTAGTCGCCCACCTGAGCCGTGATGGGGATGTTGACGATCAGGGTGGGGTTCCAGGTCGCCGTGCTACCGCCGGTGCCGCCCGTGTGGGCCATGGCCGGGATGGCGGTCAGCGTCGTACCCGTCAGCGGGACGGCATCGGCCGCCGTGGGCTGTCCGGGGATGAAGACGCCACCGCCGGTGGTCTCGGTCGCCGGCCCGGACCAGTACTCGACGGAGCCGACGGGAATGGTCAGCGCGCCGGAGGTGAAGTCCGTCGCGAACACCGTCGCGGTCCAGACCGAGTCGGCTCCGCCCCGGGTGCCGGAGACCGACACGGGACCGATCTGCCCGGTGAGCGTGCCACCGGGAGGAGCGGAACCGAGGTCGATCGGGCCGGTCGGCGCGACGATGTCCAGGCTTCCCGCTTCGACGGAGAAGGTGACGATGGTGTCGGCGGTGGGAGCGGCCACCGCCGGTGCCGCCAGGATGACCATCAAGGCGCCTACGCCCGCTGAGGTGAGCGCGGCAAATCTCTTACGCAAGATCCCTTCCTTCCAAAGGATGAAGCATGTCTTCGGAGGGCGGCAAGCAATAGATCTTCCACACTTGTCGCGATAACTTTAAGAGATCAATAACTACTCAGAGTGACGAAAACGGCAAATGAAAAGCTCCGAGATGTTCCATTGAGAGCCAAAGCGGCGGATGGTGCCAACGGTGGCTTACGGCGTGACATCGGCACGTCCGTGAGGGGTCCGAGCCCGTCGCGCACACCACATCGGCGCGACACCGGGCTCGCGGGACGACCAGGTTTTCAGGAAGCCGAGAACACCTCGGCTTCTTATTCACGACATATGTTTGTAACTATCGAATGCAAACCCGGAAGACAGTGACGTCACAGACAGTGACGTCACATTGCCGGCCCGCCCGCGGACGGGGCTTCGGACGGGCACCGGAAACGCCCCCCGCGGCGCGGCGGACGCCGCCTCGGGCCTCGGGGCACCGGGCGGGGACGAGATGGGTGCCCCTTCAGGCCCCGGATCCGGGACGGCCTCCCCCGGGAACTCTCAGCGCTTGACCGGACCCGTCGAGGCCCTGACCACCAGCTCGGGCTCGAAGAGCAGCTCGTCGGCCGGGACCAGGGCCTTGTCGATCTGGGCTGCGAGCAGGTCGACGACCGCGCGGCCCATCGCGTCGATCGGCTGGCGCAGCGTCGTCAGCGGCGGGTCGGTGCAGTTCATCAGCGCGGAGTCGTCGTAGCCGATCACCGAGACGTCGTCGGGCACGGAGAGCCCCGCCCTGCGGGCCGCCCTGATCGCGCCCAGGGCCATCACGTCGCTGGCGCAGATGACACCGGTCACGCCCCTGCGGATCAGCCGCGCGGCCGCCGCGTGCCCCCCTTCCAGGGAGAACATGGTGTGCTCCACGAACTCGGGGTCGAGGTCGGCCGCGTCCAGCTTGCGCCGCGAGGGCACGTGGTCGGGGGGGCCGAGCACCATGCCGATCCGCTCGTGGCCCAGCGACCGCAGGTGGCCGAGCGCCATCTCGGCGGCGGCCACGTCGTCGCAGGAGACCTGGGGGAAGGCGAGGTGCGCGACCGCGGCGTTCACCAGCACGGTCGGCAGGCGCCGCTCGCGCAGCAGCTCGTAGTGCTCGTGGGGGGCGTCGGCCTGGGCGAACAGGCCACCGGCGAAGACCACGCCGGACACCTGCTGCTGGAGCAGCAGGTCGACGTACTCCGCCTCGGAGACGCCGCCCAGGGTCCGGGTGCACAGCACCGAGGTGAACCCCTGCTGGGCGAGCGCACCCCCGACGACCTCGGCGAAAGCGGGGAAGATGGGGTTCTGCAGCTCGGGGAGGACGAGCCCGACCAGCCGCGCCCTGTCACCCCGCAGCTGGGTGGGCCGCTCGTAGCCGAGCACGTCGAGCGCCGTCAGGACGGCCTCGCGGGTCGCCTCGGACACTCCGGGCTTCCCGTTGAGCACGCGACTGACCGTCGCCTCGCTCATCCCGACCTTCTTGGCCACTTCTGCAAGCCGTCGTGTCATGATGAAACTATAAGGCAAGGGAAGTAATTACTTGCGGCGACTTGCGAAAGTTACGTCAACAGTCAGGCCGGACGGGCCGTCCCGGTCAGGTCTCGGTGATTCTGCCGCCGTCGACGTGGACCCGCCGGGTGGTGTGCACCGCGTCCAGCATCCGGCGGTCGTGGGTGACCAGCAGCAGCGTACCGGGATAGGAGCCGAGCGCGGACTCCAGCTGTTCGATCGCGGCCAGGTCCAGATGGTTGGTCGGCTCGTCGAGCACGAGGAGGTTCACCCCGCGCGCCTGCAGCAGCGCCAGCGCGGCCCGGGTCCGCTCCCCCGGCGACAGGGTGGCGGCCGGTCGCGGCACGTGCGCGGCGCGGAGCCCGAACTTGGCGAGCAGCGTGCGGACCTCGCCGGGAACCATGTCGGGCACCGCGGCGCCGAAGGCCTCCACCAGCGGTTCGTCCCCGAGGAACAGCCCGCGCGCCTGGTCCACCTCTCCGACGACCACCCCGGGCCCCAGCGAGGCGTTGCCCTCCTCCAGCGGCAACCGGCCCAGGAGCGCGGCGAGCAGGGTGGACTTGCCCGAGCCGTTGGCACCGGTGACCGCCACCCGCTCGGCCCAGCCGATCTCCAGGCTCACCGGGCCGAGGGTGAACGCGCCGCGCCGGACCACGGCCTCGCGCAGCGTCGCGACGACGGCCCCCGACCTCGGGGCCACCGCGATCTCCATGCGCAGCTCCCACTCCTTGCGGGGCTCCTCGACCTCCTCCATCCGCTCGATCAGCCGCTCGGTCTGGCGGGCCTTCGCGGCCTGCTTCTCACTCGTCTCGGTACGGAGGTTGCGGCCGATCTTGTCGTTGTCGGTCGCCTTGCGCCGCGCGTTCTTGACGCCCTTCTCCATCCAGGCGCGCTGCATCCCCGCGCGCTGCTTGAGGGCGGCGACGGTTCCGGCGTACTCCTCGTACTCGTCGCGGGCGTGCCTGCGGGCGACCTCGCGCTCGGTGAGATAGGCCTCGTAGCCGCCGCCGTGCACCCTGACCAGCTGCTGGGCGAGGTCGAGCTCGACGACCCGGTTCACGGTCCTGGCCAGGAACTCGCGGTCGTGGCTGACCAGGACGGTCCCGGCGCGCAGGCCGGTGACGAAGCGTTCGAGCCGCTCCAGCCCCTCCAGGTCGAGGTCGTTGGTGGGCTCGTCGAGCAGGAAGACGTCGTAGCGGCTGAGCAGCAGGGAGGCCATCCCCGCCCGCGCGGCCTGGCCGCCGGAGAGCGCCGTCATCGGCCGGTCGAGCTCCACGGCGAGGCCGAGCTCGGCGACGACCTCGGCGGCCCGGTCCTCCAGGTCTGCGCCGCCCAGGGCGAGCCAGCGCTCCAGACCGGCGGCGTAGTCGTCGTCGGCCCCCGGGGTCCCGTCCACCAGTCCCTGGGTCGCGGTGTCCAGCGCGCGCTGCGCGGCGGCCACGCCGGTACGGCGGGCCAGGAAGTCCGCGATCGTCTCGCCCGCGCGGCGCTCGCGCTCCTGGGGGAGGTAGCCGACCGACGCCGAGGGCGGGCTGAGCCGCACGGAGCCGTGCTCGGCGGGGAGCAGCCCGGCGAGGATCCGCATCAGGGTGGACTTGCCCGCGCCGTTCACGCCGACCAGGCCGACGACGTCGCCGGGGGCGACCACCAGGTCGAGCCCGGTGAAAAGCGCTCGGTCGCCGTGTCCGGCGGCCAGGTCCTTGGCGACGATGGTGGCACTCATACTCAAACGCTATCCGCCCGCCGGCACCGCGACGCCATGTCCGATATGTCTGCTATGTCCCATTAAGGACCCCAAGACACCCCACCCGGACGCCACCACACGCCCCACCCGTGCTCGACAAGCGCTATTCCCGACAAAACGGACATATCACGCTTTTCACAGAAAATTTTTTGGCTCTCGACAATCAGCGGCTGACCTGCTCGTTCTCACCGGGAAACGTTACCTTACGGAGATCTAAACCCGCTTTTTTCGGCACTTCAGGCAACATCGGTCGCTTCCGTGCCGTCTTATGGGACGGAGACGGTCAACTGATCGCCTCCGAGGACGGGGAGAAAAGGAAAGCGTCTTGATGAAACGAATCGCCGTCGGTCTGCTGTCCGCGGCAGTGAGCGGCTCGATGCTCCTGTCCGCGGGAACGGCCTCCGCGGAGCGAGTCGCTCTCAGCGTGCGCATCGACAACGTCAGCCCGAACCCGATCGTCGTGAAGGGCGACGACGAGACCAGGGTCAGCATCGAGGTTCGTACCACCGAGGCCACCCGCGTCGAGCTCCGCCTCAGGCCGGTCTCCGACCGGGCCCGCACCCAGGCGGCGGAGGAGCCCAGGCTGCTGCACGAGGGTGACCTGTGGCGCTTCACGACCAGCTTCGACGAGAACGACTTCGAGGGCCGCTGGGTCGCGATCGCCGACGCGTACGACAAGGACGGCAAGAAGGTGACCGACGAGGTCAACTTCTCCGTCGTGCACGAGGAGGCCGAGAAGGCCGAGACCCGCATCTACCGGTTCTCCGCCAACCCCGAGAGGGTCCGCAAGGGCCGCTCGGTCTACTTCACCGGCCGTCTCCAGGTGGACGACGACCGCTGGAAGGGCGTGCGGGGCGAGGAGGTGGAGATCTACTTCCGCAAGCGCGGCTCCAACACGTGGAAGTTCGTGACCTCCCCCGAAACCGGCTGGAAGGGCACCTTCCGCGCCAAGGCCCGCGCGTACAGCAGCGGTGAGTACCGCGCGATCTTCGACGGCAACGACGAGCTCTCCGAGAGCCGCAGCCGGTCCGACCGGGTGCGCGTCTACACCCGCCGCTGGTAGTCCCGCCTGACGGTCGCGCCGCGACCGGACGGTAGCCGACGCGGAGGCCCGGGGCGACCCGGGCCTCCAGCGTTTC
This sequence comes from Streptosporangium sp. NPDC002721, assembly GCF_042888905.1. Classification (NCBI taxonomy): domain Bacteria; kingdom Bacillati; phylum Actinomycetota; class Actinomycetes; order Streptosporangiales; family Streptosporangiaceae; genus Streptosporangium; species Streptosporangium sp. NPDC002721. Next base: position 81,275 of record NZ_JBIAQI010000033.1, on the reverse strand, counting down.
CGTCGTCTCCGGCATTCCCTGGCGAGGTCTCCCGCTTGATCCCCCGGCTTTCGGGCAGCGAAGGGGTACGACGACCGGAGGGAAGCCGCGCCGATGACGACGGGTGATTTCTACGACTACTCCGACCTGCTGGAGGAGCACGAGAAGGAGATCGTGCTCCGGGTACGGGAGTTCATGGCGCGCGAGGTCGCGCCCATCGCGAACGAGGCGTGGACCAACGCGCGCTTTCCCCACCAGGTGGTGCCCGAGTTCGCCAAGCTCGACATCGCGGGCCTGGCCTACCGGGGGGCGCGCAGCCTGCTGACCGGGTTCGTGGTCCTGGAGATGAACCGGGTGGACCCCTCGATGGGCACGTTCTTCGGTGTCCACGACGGCCTGGCGATGGGCAGCGTCGACCGGCTGGGCTCGGAGGAGCAGCGGGAGCGGTGGCTGCCGTCGATGGCGGCGATGGAGAAGATCGGGGCGTTCGCGCTGACCGAGCCCGAGGGGGGTTCCGACGTCTCGGCGGGGCTGCGCACGACGGCCCGGCGCGAGGGCGACGTGTGGGTGCTCAACGGGGCCAAGCGCTGGATCGGCAACGCCACCTTCGCCGACCTGATCGTGGTGTGGGCCAAGGACGAGGCCGACGGCCAGGTCAAGGGCTTCGTGGTGGAGAAGGGCACGCCCGGCTTCGCCGCCACGAAGATCGAGAACAAGATAGCCCTGCGGACGGTGCAGAACGCCGACATCACGCTCACCAACTGCCTGGTGCCGGAGATCAACCGGCTGCAGGGGGCCAACGGCTTCCGCGACACCTCCACCATCCTGCGGCAGACCCGGGGAGGCGTGGCCTGGCAGGCGGTGGGCTGCATGACGGGCGCCTACGAGCTCGCGCTGGAGTACGCCAAGACCCGCGAGCAGTTCGGACGGCCGATCGCGGGCTTCCAGCTCGTACAGGACCTGCTCGTACGGATGCTGGGCAACGTCACCTGCTCGCTGGGCATGGTGGTGCGGCTGGCACAGCTCCAGGACGCCGGTGTCTACAAGGACGAGCACTCGGCGATGGCCAAGGCCTTCTGCACGGCGCGGATGCGCGAGGCCGTGGGATGGGCCAGGGAGATCCTGGGCGGCAACGGCATCGACCTCGACTACGACGTCGGCCGGTTCGTGGCCGACTCCGAGGCGATCTACTCCTACGAGGGGACGCGCGAGATCAACACCCTGATCGTGGGACGGGCGATCACCGGCACGAGCGCCTTCGTCTGAGTTCCTTCGCCGAAGGGGCCGGGCGACGGCCCCGGTCAGTGGTCGCGGCGGGTGACGAGGCGGGCGAGCGTGGCCAGCTCGGCGGCGGGCCGGGCCAGCGCGCCCGCCGCCGTCAGGTGACGCAGGGCCCGGGCGAGCAGCTCGTCGGCCTCTACCTGGGTCCAGGCCCGCCCGCCCGCGGCCTCGACGAGCTCGGCCGCGCGGACCAGCTCGGCGTCGGAGAGCGGCCGCTCCCGGTGGTAGAGCCCGGCCAGCTCCCGTCCGGCCGGGGTGCCCGAGGTCAGGGCGGCGACGACCGGGATGGACTTCTTGCGGCTGCGCAGATCCGAGTGGACCGGCTTGCCGGTCGCCTCCGGGTCTCCCCAGACGCCCAGCAGGTCGTCGACGAGCTGGAACGCCAGCCCCAGGTCCCTGCCGAAGGCGGCGAAGTGCTCGACCTGCTCCGGGCCGCCACCGCCGAACAGGGCGCCGAGCCCGCAGGCACACCCCAGCAGGGCCCCGGTCTTGCCGGCCGCCATGCTCATGCACTCGGCCGGCCCGACGTCCTGACGCTCCTCGAAGGCGACGTCCGCGCTCTGGCCGTCCAGCAACTCCTGGACCGCGGCGCTGAGGATCCTGGTCGCCTCGGCGGTGACCGGGTGCCCCCCGGTCGCGAGCACGTCGAAGGCGAGCGTCAGCAGCGCGTCACCGGCCAGGATGGCCGGGCTGACACCGAAGACGGCCCAGGCCGTGGGGCGGTGGCGGCGGGTCCGGTCACCGTCCATCACGTCGTCGTGCAGGAGGGAGAAGTCGTGCACCAGCTCGACGGCGGCCGCCGGCCGGAGCGCCGAGGCGGCGGTGCCGCCGACCGCCTCGGCCGACAGCAGGGCGAGCGCGGGGCGGATCGCCTTGCCCCCGCCGGTCGTGGACGGCCGGCCCTGCTCGTCCCACCAGCCGAAGTGGTATCCGGCGATGCGCCGCATCGACGCGGGCAGCGTGTCGGCCGCCGGGCGCAGGGTCGCCTCGACCATGTCCCGGCTCCAGGCCAGCACCTCACCCGCGGACCGCCCGTCCGTCGACGTCTCGATGGTCGTCATAAACGCTCTCCCTCGCTCGGCGGCCCCGCGGCCCCCGCGTCCTCAGTGGCCGATCTCGACGTCTTCCAGGATCCCGAGCGCGTCGGGCACCAGGACGGCGGCGGAGTAGTAGGCGCTGACCAGGTAGGAGATGATCGCCTTCTCGCTGATGCCCATGAAGCGGACCGACAGGCTGGGCTGGTACTCGTCGGGAATGCCGGTCTGGTGCAGGCCGATCACCCCCTGGTTGTCCTCGCCGACCCGCAGGGCCAGGATCGAGGTGGTGCGGGTGTCGGTGATGGGGATCTTGCTGCAGGAGAAGATGGGGACGCCGCGCCAGGCGGGCACCCCGCTGCCGCCGACGTCGACGCCCTGCGGGTAGAGGCCGCGCGCGTTGCACTCGCGGCCGAAGGCGGCGATGGCGTGCGGGTGGGCGAGGAAGAAGCTCGTGCTCCTGCGGCGGCTGAGCAGCTCGTCGAGGTCGTCGGGGGTGGGCGGGCCGGTGCGGGTGTGGATGCGCTGCTTGAGGTCGGCGTTGTGCAGCAGCCCGAACTCGCGGTTGTTGATCAGCTCGTGCTCCTGCCGCTCGCGCAGCACCTCGATCGTGAGCCGGAGCTGCTGCTCGATCTGGTCCATCGGGTCGTTGTAGAGGTCGGCGACCCGGCTGTGCACCCGCAGGACCGTCTGCGCGACGCTCAGCTGGTATTCGCGCGGGGAGAGCTCGTAGTCGACGAACGTGCCCGGCAGGTCGGCCTCGCCCGCGTGCCCGGCGGCCACCTCGACGGCGGCCTCGCCGTACTTGTTGCGCGGTCCCTGGGCGGCCGTCTCCCGCTGCCGCAGATGGGCCTGGAGCGTCTCCGCCTGCTCGGCCAGCTCCAGGAAGGCCTGGCGGGGCAGGACCATCGCCGTGCCGCTGGTGACCGCCCTGGCGGTGAACGGCCACTCGCCCCCCTCGCCGACCAGGGCGTCGTCGCCGAAGTGGTCGCCCGCGGCGAGCACGGTCAGCACGATCTCGTCGCCGTACGGGCCGGTGCCGACCTTGTTGACCTTGCCGTGCGCGATGACCACGACCTCGTCCGCGGGCCGCCCCGCCTCCACGAGCACGTCACCGGCCTGGAAGTCGCGCTGGTCGAACCGGCTCGCCAGCGCGTCGAGGACGTCGGAGTCGTCGAACCCGCGCAGCAGGGGCAGCTCGCACAGCTCGGCCGGGATGACCGCCACCTGCGAGCCGGAGTTGGTGAAGCTCACCCGCCCGTCGCCGATCGTGTAGGTCAGCCGCCGGTTGACCCGGTAGGTGCCGCCCGAGACCTGCGTCCAGGGGAGCATCCGCAGCAGCCACCGTGAGGTGATCTCCTGCATCTGGGGGGTCGACTTGGTCGTCGTCGCCAGGTTACGCGCGGCGTCCGTACTAAGACTCAGCTGCGAGCGGCCGGCCTCGAACTCCGTCACAACACACCACCGATCCGTATTCGTACCTACAGGGGGATAAGACATGAATCAACCAGGGGGGAACGTCAATCACCCGCGACAGGAACGGCAGAATCGTTGACCCCCCGATGCGCGGAGCCGGATGCGGCCCGCCACCGTGGACGCCCCAAGTTTGGGTTGCCCTTAAATATCTTGTCAAGCATTGAATACGATCCGGCCGATAATCAGCAAAGCCGCCGCCGTCAAATGCCCGAAAAAGATTGAATGTCTTACTCATATCGGCGGCCGGTTCACGCGAGGGGCTCTATGAGCTGGGAATATCCGTTATTTCAGACATTGCACCACGCATCCCCTACGACCGACAGCACGCCACGGAGGCCTTCCTCCACGTGGCACGGAAAATCCCGCGGGCCATCCCGGCGGCAACCGTCGAAACGACAGCCGAAAATGGGAAATATCATCTCGCGCGACATTTCCCGTAAAAGATGAAAATCGGCAAGGACCGGTCAGCGCGGTCGTTCCGGTGCGCGGCCCAGGAGTTCGGCGAACAGGTTCTCCCAGAGCGGCATGATCACTTCGGGTGTGTAGTCACGCGCGGTGACGGCCGCGGCGGCCCCCATCCGCTCCCGCAGCCCCCGGTCCTCGATGAGCCGGATCATCGCCGCCGCCAGCGCGCCGACGTCCCGGGGCGGGACGAGCAGCCCGTCGATCTCGGGAGTGAGCACGTCGGCCGGGCCGGTCGGGCAGTCGAAGGCGACGACCGGCAGCGCCTGGGTCATCGCCTCGATCATCACCATCGGCAGCCCCTCGAACCGCGAGCTGAGCACGTAGAAGGAGGCCTTGGCCAGCTCCTCGTCCAGGCGGTCGGTCCGTCCCATCAGGGTGACGTTGTCACTCAGCCTGTGCTCCTCCAGGAGCTCGCGCAGCGCGTCCTTCTTCGGGCCGGTGCCGTAGATGCGCAGCCGCCAGTCGGGATGGCGGTCGACGACCTGCCGGAACGCGGGGATCAGCAGGTCGAAGCCCTTCTGCCCGACGAGCCGCCCGGCCGCGACCACGAGCCTGTCCTCCTGCCAGGAGGGCGGCCGCCGCAGGGGGCCGACCGCGTTGGGGATACGCACGACGGGGGTGCCGGGCAGGAGCGCCTGGTACTCCCGCCTGTCGGTCCCGGTGAGCACGGCCACCGCGTCCAGGGCCCCGTAGTGACGGGCGATCGCCCTGCGGACCGCCTCGGGGTGGGTGGCCAGGTTCATGTGCTCCTGGGCGACCCTGACGACGCTCGAGGGAGCGCGGCGGGCGGAGATGAGGTTCAGCGCGGGGCGGGTGGTGACCAGGACGCCGTCCCGGAGCGCGGAGACGTAATCGATGACGGCACGTTCCACCCGCTCGGTGAAGTAGGAGGCCGCGAACTCCCCCGCGGGCACGATCTTGCCCCGGATCCGCCGCCAGGCCCTGCGCCCCACCGAGTCGGCGGTCCTGCCGTCCCGCTGGTCCGACAGCGCCAGCAGGCGGACGCGTTCGTCGATCGGGAACTGAGGCCTCTCCCTGCGGCGCACCACGCTGACGATCTCGACCTCGTGCCCGGCCGCGGCCATCGCGTTCGCCTGGTTGATCACCGTGCGGATCGTCCCGCCCATGCCGTACGCGTGCAGGAGCAGGTAGCGGATCCTCATGGGTTCGGAACCCCCGGGGTTCCCGGGGGGCGTCACGTGGGCTCCGCGGCGCGCGGCAGGTATCCCCAGCTCTCGCACATCGGCCTGAGCGCCTCCGGGACCTCCTCCGCCCGCGGCAGGTCGCGCGCGGGCTGCACGCTCCCCGAGCGGATCTTGTCCTTCCAGTCGCCGAGCCCCTTCTCCAGCACGGCCTGCTCCCCGTACGCCAGCATCTCCGGCTCCCAGGGGACGCCGAGGAAGTCGCAGAGGCGGCGCGCCTCGGCCTCGGGGCCGGCGGTCAGGTCCTCGTAGCGCACGGTGCACCCGCTGAGCGCCCCCCGCGCCCGCTGCACGGCCTTCATGTAGCGCAGGGCGTCGAGCGCCGCCTCCTCGGGCGTCCTCTTGCCGGCTCCGGCCTCGTACCACGAGCTCGCGACGGACGCCGGGTGGCGCAGCAGGAAGACGAACCGGGCGTCGGGCCAGCACGCGGCGATGCGCCGGTACGCGAAGGCGTTGGCCGGCGTCTTGTCCACGACGAACGTCTTGCCGCTCCTGACCAGCTCGCGGTGGAGCACGCGGTCCCACAGCAGGTGCTCCAGGTCGGCCCGCTCGTGACCGAGGGCTCCCATCGCCTTCTCCGCCAGTGAGGTGCCGAACTCCACCCGGAGCCTGCGTACGTGCAGCTCGTGCGGGGCGTGCAGCATGGAGTGGGCGTTGAGCAGTGCCCTCAGGAGCGTGGAGCCGGACCTGACCGGCGAGAGGATGAAGATCGGGGCGACCAGCAGCCGGTCGACCTCCGGGTCCGCGGGCGGCCTGAACGACTCCTCCGGGGCCGCGGGTGCCTTCGTGATCGCCGCTGGACCCACTTTCCCTACCCGGTTAAGCTGGAATCCGGTCAGCCTGACCAGGGCGTCGTTTGCCTTGCGCTGCCAGTCCATGCCCAGGGAGGGTAGCCACCTTTCCTGGCATTTAACTGTGTGTTCACTTAGGAACACCTCTCCGTCCACGGACGCCCGCTCCGTCCCGGCCTCGGGCAAGGGTGACGAGCCGGCGATTCACCCTCCCCGCGCGGGGTAGTGACACGTTCTCACAGCTCAGAAGGCATGCGTGCCGACAGCGACCAGGTCTCGGCACGCCGCCCCGGCTCACCGTGTCCCGCGAGGAGAAGATCGAGTGACCCACGACGTACGACCGGATCCGGTCTCCCCGCCGGACGCCTCGGCCCGAGCCGCGACCCCCGACGTGGACGACGCCACCGCCGAGGCCCTGGGGAAGCTCTCCGAGGCGCTGGAGACGACCGAGAGGGCCCGCGGGCACCTCTACTCCTTCCACCAGCTGACCGGGCACGCCGACCTGCAGCTCGACGAGGCGGTGAGGCTGCTGCGCGCCGCGGGCCACCCCGAGGCGGCCGACCTGGTGACCCGCGAGCTGATCGGCCTCGACGTCATCCCCGGCCGGTGGACCTTCCAGGTCGTGGAGGAGTACGAGGACGGCTACCACAGCGTCTTCACCGGCCTGGAGAAGCGGATCAGGGACGAGCTGGCCGGGGGGCGCCGCCACATCCACGAGGCCCGGATGAAGGAACGGCGCCAGGGCTGACCGGCCCTCCCCGCTCCCGCCGCGCCCGGGACCCCGGCGCCGGGCGTCTCCGCCCCGGCTCGCGTCCGGCGTACGGCTCCCGCCGCGAGCCCCGTACAGTGTGAGGCATGGGGATGGTCAAGACCGTGGGGCTGGTGCTGCACCCGCGGCGCGATTCGAAGGTGGCCATCGACACGATCGTGGAGTGGGCTCGCGCCCGTGACGTCACGGTGCTGGGGCTGCCCGACGAGGTCGGCCGCATCGACTGCAGCGCGGTGTCGGTCGACGCCTCCACCCTGGTCGACCGCGCCGACCTGCTCGTCAGCCTCGGCGGCGACGGCACGATGCTGCGCACCATGCGGCTCATCTCGGGGCGCGGGACCCCCGTCCTCGGCGTCAACCTCGGCAAGCTGGGGTTCCTCGCGGAGATCGACGTCGACGAGCTGCCCCCCGCGCTGTCGGCCATCGACAACCACGACTACACGGTCGAACCGCGCATGGCGGTGCGGGCGACCCTGCCCGACGGCACGACGCTGACCGCGTTCAACGACATCGCCCTGGTGCGGATACCCGGGGACGGGCTGTCGGCGGTGTCGATCACCGTGGAGGGACACCCCTTCGTGCGCTACGCGGCCGACGCGGTGATCGTGGCCACCCCCACCGGCTCGACCGCCTACAGCTTCTCCGCGGGCGGTCCCATCGTGTCGCCGACGGTCGAGGGCTTCCTCGTGGTCCCCGCGGCGGCGCACTCGTCGTTCAACCGGGCCATCGTGCTGTCGGCCGACGAGCGGGTCGTGCTCGACCTGCTGCCGACGAGCGGCCGGCTGGCCGTGGAGGTGGACGGCGGGGTGGCCGCGCACCTCACGCCCGGCGACGGGCTCGGCGTCACCGCGATCCGCGCCGCCGCCTGGGTGGTCCGGCTCGGCCCGAAGAGCTTCTACGACCGCGCCCGCCGCAAGCTCCGGGTGAACGGCAGCGCCGAGGTCGACTAGGGCCTGTACGAGTTTGAGATCAGCTAGACCGTCCCGCGATCACCGCACCGCCCCCGCGCCCGCCGGATCGGGCTCCTTTTCGCTTTTCGTGGATTCGTGGTCCGTGAGCTCGCTGTCCGTGAGCTCGCTGTTCGTGGGCGTGCGGACGACATTCGGATGACAGTGCCGGTCATGAAACTTTCACGCCCCGCTTGACAGCGGGAAAGCGCTTACCTAGCTTGTGGGTTGTTCGCTCACATGTACGCGGATCGCACATGTGAACGGCGAGTGCTCGCTGGGGGGATTCCGACTCGCAGGTCGCGACCGGCCTGCCGGACCAGCAAGGAGCTCGACTGTGCTGTACAGAATCAACGGGAAGGCGGCCGGTGTCCTCGTCGCCGTCGCCGCCCTCGCCCTGTCGGGAACGGTGGCCGGCGTCTCCGCCGCCTCGGCCGCCGCCCCCTCCCCGGGGAACTACAACCTGGTCAACAACGGCAGCGGCCTGTGCCTGACCGTTCCCGGCGCCAGCTCGGCCTCCGGCGTCCAGCTCACCCAGAGCGGCTGCGGCGGCTCCGGGCAGTCCTGGACCGTGACCGGGAGCGGCACCCAGCTCAAGGCCGTCCACAGCGGTCTGTGCGCGGGCGTCCAGGGCGCGAGTACCTCCGCGGGCAAGGCCGTCCAGCAGGAGAGCTGCTCGGGCGCCTCCTCCCAGACCTGGAACCTGACCGAGTCGGGGTCCAACTACCGGGTGGTCAACGCCAACGGCGGCAAGTGCCTCAACACCAAGGACAACTCCACCTCCTCCGGCGCCCTCGTCCAGCAGAACTCCTGCGACTCGGTCGCCACCAAGCAGTGGCGGCTCGTCCCCGCGGGCGGCGGCAACCCTGACCCGACCCCGACCGTCACCCCCACGGTGACGCCTCCCCCCGGCAACCCGGGCGGCCTCGTCGGCTGGGCGACCCAGGGCGGCGGCACCACCGGCGGCGGCAACGCCTCGCCCACCACGGTGAGCAGCTCCTCGGCGCTGAGCAGCGCGCTCTCGTCGAGCGGCGCGGCCGTCATCCGGGTGTCGGGCACGATCTCCTGCTCCGGGATGCTCACGGTCGGCTCCAACAAGACGATCATCGGCAACTCGGGCGCCACCATCGCGGGCTGCGGATTCAACATCTCCCGGGCCTCCAACGTCATCGTCCGCAACCTGTCCTTCCGTGACTGGAACGACGACGGCATCCAGGTCCAGTACTCGACCCGGGTCTGGATCGACCACAACACCTTCAGCAACGGCTACGACGGCGCCGTGGACGTCAAGCGGGCCAGCGACTACGTGACCATCTCCTGGAACAAGGTCACCAACCACGACAAGTCCATGCTGCTCGGCCACGACGACGGCAACGGCGGCGAGGACCGCGGGAAGCTGCGCGTCACCTACCACCACAACTGGTTCGACGGCACCACCCAGCGCCACCCGCGCGTGCGCTTCGGCAACCCGGTGCACGTCTACAACAACTACTACGGGAGCGTCGGCGGCTACGGCGTGGCCTCCACCGAGGGCGCGGGCGTCCTGGTCGAGGGCAACTACTTCGAGAACACCGACGACCCCTACCACCTCGGCGAGGGTGACTCGGGACCGGGCACGCTGGTCGCCCGCAACAACCACTTCGTCAACTCCGGCAGCGGCCAGGCCGGTGGCAGCGTGGGCTCCATCCCCTACTCCTACTCCCTCGACAGCGCCTCCAGCGTCAAGTCGATCGTGACCGGCGGCGCCGGTGCCGGCCGTATCTCCATCTGACGCCGGCCCCCACCTGGATCCGGCCCGCACCTGACCCGGGTCCGATCCGGATCCGGTCCAGATCCGGATCCGAGAGGCGGCGACCGCCGAGTGTGGCCGGGCCCCCGACGGGGCCCGGCCACAAGCTTTCCGGCCGGGCCCCGTCGAGGGCCCGGCCACGGGCCTTCACGACGACCGCGCGGCGGGAGCGCCCCGCCGCGCGGCCGCGAGGATCACCGGCGATTCACCGACCCGGGCGAGGAGGGCATCGCCCTCATTGAGCACCCCACCACACGGCCGCAGGAATCACCGGCGATTCACCGACCCGGGCGAGGAGGGCATCGCCCTCATTGAGCACCCCACCACACGGCCGCAGGAATCACCGGCGATTCGCCAACCTGGACGAGGAGGGCATCGCCCTCCCGAAGCTTCCCGCCGCGCCGTCGCGGGGATCACCGGGGGGCGAACTGGGCGAGTGCGGGCAGCGCCCTGTCGGCGAAGTCGAACAGCGCCTGGTTCTCCCAGCCGTTGCCCGAGGACGGGTCGGCCGGGTCCCAGCCGTTGCCGGTCACCGCGGTCCAGGTGGGCTCCCAGTAGACGGCGCCGAGCCCGCGCCCGCCGGGCACGGCCTGCACGATGCTCATCACGTCGCGCAGCATCGCCGACTGGCCCGCCGGCGAGGCCGGGTATCCGGGGTACGGGGTGGCCGCGGTGATGATGTTGGTGAGGCCGTCGTCGTTGCCGGTGGTGAAGGGGTAGGCGGTCTCGGCGAGCAGGACGGGCCTGCCGTAGCGGGAGGCGATGTCGTTGACGTTGGCCTGGAAGGCGCCGAGCGTGCCGTGCCAGTAGGGGTAGTAGGAGACACCGATCACGTCGTAGTTCACGCCGTTGGCCGCGGCGCTGTCGAACCACCAGCGAAAGAGCGCGTTGTCGCCGCCCTCGGCCAGGTGCAGCACGACCTTGGTCGAGGACGAGACGGCCTTGACCGCGCTGTAGCCCGAGTTGAGGAGCTGGGCGAGGTTGCCGAAGCTGGAGCTGCGGCCCTCCTCCCAGAGCATGCCGTCGTTGATCTCGTTCCCGACCTGGACCATGTCGGCGGTGGTGCCCTGTGCCTTCAGCGCGTTCAGCACGTCGTAGGTGTGATCGTAGACGGCCGTCCTGAGCTGGGCGAACGTGTGTCCGGTCCACGCCGCGGGCTTGTACTGCTTGCCGGGGTCGGCCCAGGTGTCGGAGTAGTGGAAGTCGACCAGCAGGCGCATCCCCCGGGCCTTGACCCGCTGTGCCATGGCCAGCACCCGTGCCTTGTCGTTGTAGCCGTCGGCCGGGTTCACCCACACCTTCAACCGGACGTAGTTGGCCCCGGCCGCCGCCAGGATCGCGAGGGGGTCGCCCCGCGTGCCCGAGGCGTCGTGGTACCTGCCTCCGTACGCCTCCGACTTGGGCAGGCTGGAGGTGTCGGCGCCCCTGACCGCGAGCGTCGCCGACCCCGCCGCGAAGGTGACGTCGTCGAAGTTGGCCCAGCCGCCCGCCGCGGCGGCGGAGCCGAGGACGATCGTGCACCGGCCGCCCGTCACGGTCTGGGTGACGGCGATCTGGAGCCACTCGGACGAGCTGACCGGCACGTGGGTCCGCCTCTCGGCGGAGCCGCAGTTCCTCAGCGCGATCCAGCTCTGGCTCACGGCCCCGGACCTGACCCAGGCGCGGAGCGTGTAGGTGCCCGGGGCCAGTCCGGTCAGCGTCTGGTGGGTCTCGACGGTGTACGCGGCACTGGACCAGTGCGACAGGCGGTAGGAGCCCGCGTGGCCGCCGGCCTCGGTGAAGTCGGCGGCGGCGGAGCCCGAGGTGCTCCACGAGGGCGGCGCGGCGACGCCGCCCCCGCTCTCGAAGCCGCCGTTGGCGACCGTGGGGGCGGCCCGGGCCGGTAACGGCACCAGGACGGCGGCGGCACATGCCAGCAGTGCCACCAGGATCTTCTTCATGGGTCCTCACTTGGTCAGGAGTGATGTGGACGATCCCCGAAGACCCCAGGTGCGCGCCGCGGTCAGGTGGCCGGCGCGGCCCCGGGGACGATCATGTGTCCCCGGCGAGCTCGACGACCGTGACGCCGCCCGCGGGCACGGTCGCCGACCCGGCGTGCGCGGCGCCGTCGAACACCCCGGTCCCGCTCACCCCCCGGACGGTGACCGGCTCGTCGCCGTGGTTGAGGAGGAAGAGGTGCCGGCCCCGGCGTACGAGCTCCAGGGTGTCGGGCAGGTCACGCGGGCGGGGCACGCCCGCCAGGTCGAGGACCGGGCGGAGGAGCCCGCGCAGATCCCGACCGTTGTCCGTTCCGTCGGGAGCCGGGTCGAGGGCGGTGGCGACGTACCAGGCCGTGCCCGCTCCCAGCTCGTGGCGGGTCACCGCGGGGTGGCCCGCGTCCGGCCCGCCGGTGAAGGCGTGGACGGCGCGCGCCCCGGCGAGGCGGACCCGCTCGGACCAGATCCGGCCGGTGAGGCCGTCACCGTCACCATTACCGACACCGTCACCGTCGCCGACGGGCACCGTGCCGCCCTCCGGCAGCGGGTGGAACTCCTCCACCGACAGGCCGAGCACGTCGCGCAGCGCGCCGGGGTGGGCCCCGGGGTGGATGGTGTCGTTCTCGTCGACGATCCCGGAGAAGCAGGAGACGACCAGGTGCCCGCCCGCCTCGACGTAGCGGCGCAGGTTCTTGCCCGCGGCCTCGGTGAGCAGGTAGGAGCTGGGGACGACGACCATCCGGTACGCCGAGAGGTCGGCGGAGGGGTGCGCGAAGTCGACGGTGACGTGCTCGCGCCAGAGCGCCTCGTAGTAGGCCTCCACGCGCTCGCGGAAGCGCAGGTCGACCGAGGGGCGCCACTCCAGCTCCAGCGCCCAGTACGACTCCCAGTCCCACACGAGCGCGACCTCGGCCTCGACGCGGGAGCCGCGCACCCCGGCCAGCCCGCGCAGGTCGGCGCCGAGGGCGACCACGTCGCGCCACAGGCCGGAGTCGGTCCCGGCGTGCGGCAGCATCGCCGAGTGGAACTTCTCCGCGCCGTGGCGGGAGGCGCGCCACTGGAAGAACAGCACCGAGTCGGACCCGCGGGCGACGTGGGCGAGGCTGTTGCGCCGCATCTCCCCCGGCCGCTTGGCGAGGTTGCGCGGCTGCCAGTTGACGGCGCCGGTCGAGTGCTCCATGAGCATCCACGGCCGCCCCCCGGCCACCGAGCGGGTGAGGTCGGCCGCCATGGCGAGCTCGATGTGGTTGTCGGCCCGCCCGGCGTCGAGGTAGTGGTCGTTGGAGACGACGTCCACCTCGCCCGCCCACCGCCAGTAGTCCATCGGCTCGCAGTTGGGGATCATGAAGTTGGTGGTGACCGGCAGGTCGCAGAAGCGGCGGATGGCGTCGCGCTCGCGGCGGAAGTTGGCGATGTGCGCGTCGACGGAGAAGCGCGCGTAGTCGAGTTGCAGGGCCGTCAGCTGGCCGGCCGGCGCGATCCTGGGCGGCTCCACCTCCTCGAACGAGCCGTAGGCCAGCCCCCAGAACGTGGTCCCCCAGGCCGCGTTGAGCGCCGCCACGTCCCCGTGCCGCTCGCGCAGCCAGGCGCGGAACGCCTCGGCCGAGGTCTCGCAGTAGCAGCGCGCGTTGGCCCAGCCGTACTCGTTGTGGACGTGCCACATGGCGACCGCCGGGTGCCCGGCGTAGCGGGCGGCGATCCGCTCGGCGATCCGCTCGGAGGCGGCGGCGTACGCGGGGGAGCTGGGGCAGAAGCTGTGCCGGGAGCCGCCGGCGATGACGCGGCCCTCGCGGTCGACCAGGCGGGCGCCGGGGTGGGCCGTCCTGAACCAGGTGGGCGGGGACGAGGTCGGCGTCGCGAGGTCGATCATGATGCCCGCCGAGTCGAGCAGGTCGACGATCCTGTCCAGCCTGCCGAAGTCGTGGACGCCCTCGGCGGGCTCCAGCAGGCCCCAGTTGAAGATGCCGAGGCTGACCAGGTTCACCCCGGCCTCGCGCATCAGCCGCACGTCCTCGCGCCAGACCTCCTCCGGCCACTGCTCGGGGTTGTAGTCCCCGCCGTACGCGATGCCCCCTGGCAGGGCGGGATATCCGGGCAACGGCTCCCCCTCGGACAATTTCTGTGAACGTGCACAGTAATGTACGGCCGGATGCCGCGGAAGGCCACCCGCGAAATACTCGGCGCGTTCGCGGTTTAACAAGAACGTAACAGTCATTGACAGCAACCGCCGATGGATTTCAGTCTGTGAGCGTTCACAGATGTTCCCGGTGTCCTTCCCGGTATCCCCGGCGACCCGGCCGGGAGCTTCGCCGGTGACCGTCACGCGGTCTTCTCAGCGACCTTCGCCGGTGACCTCGCGGCAGCAGCCGCCCCCTGACATGAAATCCCCACACGGAACCCCCCACCCGGAGGAACACATGCAGACAAACCGGCTCGTAGCGGTGGCGGCCGCGCTCCTCGCCACCGCCCTGGCCGGGTGCTCCGGCACTCCCCAGGAGCCGGCCGCCCCGGACGCGCGGAGCTCGGCCCCCGCGGGGCCGGTCAAGCTCACCTACTGGACCTGGGTCCCCAACATGGACAAGATCACGGCGGTCTGGAACAAGGCCAACCCCGACATCCAGGTCACGGTCAGCAAGCAGGCCGGCGGCGACGACGCGGCCACCAAGTTCCTGACCGCCGCCAAGGCCGGCAACCCTCCCGACCTGGTCCAGGCCGAGTACCAGATGCTGCCCTCCTTCGTCGCCGCCGACGCGGTGGCCGACCTCACGGCCGAGGCCGGGCAGGCGAAGGGCGAGTTCGGCGAGGGCGTCTGGGGGCTGGTCACGCTCGGCACCGACGCCGTCTACGCCCTCCCCCAGGACAGCGGCCCGATGATGCTCTACTACCGCCAGGACCTGTTCGAGAAGTACGGCATCGAGGTCCCCAAGACCTGGGACGAGTACGCCGAGGCCGCCCGCGCCGTACGGAAGAAGGATCCCAAGGTCTTCCTGGGGACCTTCTCCAGCAAGGACCCCGGCTCCTTCACCGGGCTCGCCCAGCAGGCGGGCGCCCAGTGGTGGTCGATCAGCGGCGAGTCGTGGAAGGTCGCGATCAACGACGCGCCCACCACGAAGGTCGCCGACTACTGGGGCGGGCTCGTCAAGGAGGGGGCCATCGACGACCAGCCCTACTTCACCCCCGAGTGGAACAAGGCCCTGAACGACGGCAGGCTGCTGACCTGGCCCTCGGCGGTCTGGGCGCCCGGGGTGCTGTCCAGCAACGCCCCCAAGGGCAAGGGGAGGTGGGCCGTCGCCCCGCTGCCGCAGTGGAGCGCCGGCGAGAACGCCAGCGGCTTCTGGGGCGGCTCCTCCACCGCGGTCGCCGCCAAGTCGCCCAACCGGGCCGCCGCGGCGAAGTTCGCGACCTGGCTCAACACCGACCCCGAGGCGCTCGGCCTGCTCGTCAAGGAGGGGGCGGTCTACCCGGCCGCCACCAAGGGCGGCACCATGCTCGGCGAGGCCCCCGACTACTTCTCCAACCAGCCCGACTTCTGGCAGCGGGCCGCCACGATCGCCGGTGGTGCCCGGGGCTTCACCTTCGGGCCGAACGTCAACGTGACCTACAACGCCTTCAAGGACGCCTTCGACAAGGCCCTGCAGGACGGGTCGACATTCTCCGGGGCCCTCGTGAAGATGCAGGACGCGACGGTCGCCGACATGCGGAAGTCCGGATTCCAGCTCACCCCATGACACGGCTGACACGACTGACGCGACGTCCCGGTGGCGGCGCCCGCACCGCGAGCGCCGTCCCCTACCTCTTCCTCGCACCGGCCATGGCGCTGTTCACGCTCTTCATGGCCGTCCCCATCGGCTACACGGCCTACCTCAGCCTGCTGCGCACGAAGGTCTCCGGGCTGGGCCTGGGCAGGAACTCCCGCCGCGAGGTCTTCGTCGGCCTCGACAACTACGCGGCGACGCTCGCCGACGGAGAGCTGTGGGCCGGCTGGCTGCGCGTCCTGGGCTACGGCCTGCTGGTGCTGACGGTCATGCTCGGGCTCGCCCTGCTGTTCGCGCTGCTGCTGGACTCGGCGCACGTGCGGCTCGCGCGCTTCTCCAGGATCGCCCTCTTCCTGCCGTACGCGGTGCCGGGCGTGGCGGCCACCCTGCTGTGGGGCTTCCTCTATCTGCCGAGCCTCAGCCCGTTCCGCCAGGTGCTCGACGTCGACCTGCTCGGCCCGGACATGGTGGTGCCGTCCATGGCGAACGTGGCGGTCTGGGGCGGCGTCGGCTTCAACATGCTGGTGCTCTACACCGCCCTGCGCGCCGTCCCCGTTACCTTCTACGAGGCCGCCAGGATCGACGGGGCGAGCGAGTTCCGGATAGCACTGCGGATCAAGGTCCCGATCCTGCTGCCCGCGATCATCCTGACCACGGTGTTCTCCATCATCGCCACGATCCAGGTCTTCACCGAGCCGACCACCCTGCGGCCGCTGACCAACACGATCAGCTCGACCTGGAGCCCGCTCATGAAGGTCTACCGCGACGCCTTCGTCACCGGCGACCTCTACTCGGCCGCCGCCACCTCGATCGTCATCGCGGCGGTCTCCCTCGTCCTGTCGTTCGGTTTCCTGCGCGTCGTCCGCGACCGCGCCTTCGGGGAGGGCTGATGGCCACCACGACCCTCACCCCGGAGCGTCACCGGGCGGCCCGCAGGGGGCGTCGCCCGGCCGGGATCGCGCCGACCGCGCTCCTGCTGCTGGGCGCGCTCTACTGCCTGCTGCCGGTCAGCTGGGTGCTGGTGGGCGCGACCAAGTCGAGCGCGGAGCTGTTCTCCACCTCGACCTTCGCCCCCGGCACCGGTTTGCTGTCCAACCTGTCGGACCTGTTCGCCTACCGCGACGGCGTGTTCTGGCTGTGGATGCTGAACACGCTGCTGTACGCGGGCGGCGGCGCCCTGCTGTCCACGGCCGTCTCGGCCGTCTCCGGCTACGCGCTGGCCAAGTACCGCTTCCCCGGGCGGAACCTGATCTTCAACCTGCTGATCGGCGGCATCCTGGTGCCCGCCGTCGTGCTGGCCATCCCGCAGTACCTGCTGTTCTCGCGGATCGGGCTGGCCGACACCTACTGGTCGGTCCTGCTGCCGCAGATCCTGCACCCGTACAGCATCTATCTCGCGCGCGTCTACGCCACCGCCGCCGTCCCCGACGCCCTGCTGGAGGCCGGGCGCATCGACGGCGCCGGGCACTGGCTGCTGCTGCGCCGGGTGGCCCTGCCCCTCATGGTGCCGGGCATGGTGACCATCTTCCTGTTCCAGTTCGTCGCGATCTGGAACAACTTCCTGCTGCCCTTCATCATGCTGGGCGACGACCAGAGGTTCCCGCTCACCGTGGGGCTCTACACCCTGCTCGCCGCCGGGGCCAACCAGCCCTCGCTCTACAACCTGATCATCACCGGCACGCTGCTGTCGATCGTTCCGCTGATCGCGCTGTTCCTCACGATGCAGCGCCACTGGCGGACCGACCTGGCCGGTGGGGGCGTGAAAAGCTGACCGGCCGGACAACGCGGGGCCGGTCGAGGGGACAATGGGGAGCATGGCCAAACGTCCGACCATCCACGACGTCGCGGCGGTGGCGGGGGTGTCCCGGGGAACGGTGTCCCGGGTGCTCAACGACGACCGGTACGTCAGCCCCGCCGCGCACGCCGCCGTCAAGCGGGCCATCGCCGAGACGGGCTACGTGCTCAACCGGGCCGCCCGCAGCCTGGTCACCCAGCGGACCGGCTCGGTGGTGATGGTCCTGTCGGAGCCGCAGGAGAAGCTGTTCGAGGATCCGACGTTCAGCGTGCTGCTGCGCACCGCCAGCCGGAGGCTCGCCGAGCGGGACGTGTCGCTGGTGATGATGATCTCCGGGAACGACGGCGACCGCGACCGGGTGATCCGCTACCTGCGCGGCGGCCACGCCGACGGGGCCCTGCTGGTCTCCACCCACGCCGGTGACGGGCGGCTGGTGGACGCGCTGGTGGACATCCCGGTGGCCGCCGTCGCCCAGGGGGCCGTCATCGGGCGGGAGAACGCGATCCCCTACGCGGCGGCCGACGACCGCGAGGGCGCCCGGCAGATGACGCGCTACCTGGTGGGGCTGGGCCGCAGACGGATCGCCACCATCACCGGCCCGCTCGACACCCCCGGCGGCGCGCTGCGGCTGGAGGGCTTCGCCGACGTCCTCGGCAGGAAGGCGAGCAGGAGGCTCATCGAGCACGGCGACTACACCCAGCTGGGCGGGGAGAGCGCGATGGCCCGGCTGCTGGAACGCGCCCCCGACATCGACGCGGTGTTCGTCGCCTCCGACCTGATGGCCGCGGGCGCGCTCTCCGCCCTGCGCGCCGCCGGGCGGCGGGTGCCCGAGGACGTCGCGGTGGGCGGCTTCGACGACTCGGCGGTGGCGCTCACCACCCACCCGCCGCTCACCACCGTCCGGCAGCCCCTGGCACGGGTCGCCGAGGAGACCGTCCGCCTGCTGCTCGCCCTGATCGACGGCGCGGAGAACGTGGAACCGGTGATACTGCCCACGACCCTCGTCGTGCGCGAGTCGACCTGACCGGCCGATCCGGCCGGCCGGATCGGCCGTTCACGGCCTGACCGGCCGGCCTGGCCGACCTGCCCGGTCGCTTCGACCGGGCGAGCGAGCGGCGGGAGCGGTCCACTTTCCCGCCGCGAGACGTGAGACGGCGAGACGGTGAGACCGCGAGACCGCGAGACCGCGAGCTCAGCGGCCGGGTGAGGACCCGTTCACGGTCAGGACGTGCTCGGTCTCGATGGCGGGGAAGGTGCCGGTGTCCACGATCCCGTGCTCGCGGAAGGCGGCCTCCAGCAGCGCGTAAGCCTTGGGCTCCAGCTTCCACAGGGCCCGGCACTCGCGGGCGGTGGCCAGCGAGACGCCGGTCTCGTGGGCGATGTCGTCCGCGCGGGGCACGAACTTCCGCTCGATCTGCTTGTCCCAGTACTCCCGCGCAGCGCGTATCTGGGCCGCGCGCCGCGCCGTGTCGACGATCGGCGGCGGGGCGTCCAGCACGTGGAACTCCTCGTCGTCGTCGTCGAGCGGGGGCCGCAGCGCCGCGGGGCCCGCGGCCACCGCGGGGCGCCCGGACAGCCCCGCCGACGCCTCGGGCTCCGGCGCCCACGGCACCGGCGGGGTCAGGTCGATCAGCGCGGAGGTGTTGTAGAGGGCCCCGATCTGGGAGAGCAGGGCCTCCTGGCGCGCGGAGTCGACCGCGAGGCCGCTGTGCTCCACCGCCCGGTCCATGGCACGGTCCAGCTTGGTGAGGGCCACGCGCATCTTCCTCTCGGACGCCCCCGAGGCGCGGAGCGCGCGGGCGCGCTTGGCCGCCAGCGCGACCCGGGTCAGCCTGCGGTGGGCGTCCACCTCGCTGGCCGTACGGTCGCTGACCTCCGCCAGCCCGACGCGGACCAGCGCGCGCTCGGGGGTGATCCGCCAGTTGATGCGGGAACGCCCGGTGATGCGGTGGCGTTCGATCGCCATGCCGCGCTCCCACAGCCACGCCGCGACCAGGGGGGCGGCGAGCCGGAAGACGGCCTCGGCGACGCTGCGGGCGTCCATGCTCGACAGCACGGCCGTCAGGCCGGTGAGCGCCCACACGGCGACGCCGTCGATGCCCGCGGAGAAGTTCTCCCGCATGTTGCGGCGCGCCCGGACGGCGCTGGTGATGACGGCGACCTCGATGAAGGCGAAGAGCAGCAGCCGCAGGGGGCCGTCGAAGCCGAGCACGTCACCGGAGAAACGCCACATGCCCTGGGCGGAGACACCCGTCGCGATGCTGGCGGCGACGATGGTGAGGATGTCCTCGGCCGGACGGGGCGCGACATGACGATGGTAGAAGCGGACCGCCAGGCGCTGGACGGCGCGGAGCACGAAATACGCCACGCCCAGGAGGACGAGGGCGAACACGCCGATGATGACCGTGAGAACCGGCTGGTCCGATGCGAAGGTGGTGATTTGATCGATGGGGGGCATCAGTCACTGTCCGTCAGTGTCGATTCCGACAGGATATTCAGCGATCATTCCAGAATGTCGGCGGCCTGTTCGCGAAACGGGCGCCCACCCGCGTGACAGATGTGAACACAGTTGCGATGAAAACCAGTAAAGATCACGCTGCCCGGATCGAGTTGTCGGAACCCCGTGTCCGGAGACCGAGTCGCCGGAACCCCGTGTCCGGAGACGGCACCGGCGCGTTCTTCCCGCGATGTTCCTCTCGCGTCGGACCGCCGGTCTCGTTTCCGAACCCCGGGGCCATTACAACGGCAGTGACCGTCACCGCACGCCACATCTCGTTATTCGCCGGAAAACAGGGGTGGCAGGGGGCGGGTAAGGGGCGAAAATGTCGGTTCCCGGAGAGACGATGGAAGGCGAACACGGGCCGAACCACCGACGGGGACGCGATCGAAGTTCCGCAGGACCTCCGCGCCTCCCGGGAAAGGATCGCGTGATGACGACCCCGATGAACGTGTCCGACCTGGCGCAGGTTCTCTTCGCCTCCGAGCTGCAGGCTTCGGACGACCCCTCCCCCGATCAGGTGCGCCTGATCATCGAAGGCCGGATCCGTTCCTGCCACGCCGACCTCTCCGACTGCGCCGCCCTCGTCGCCCAGGAGGCCGGTGATCACCCCGAGGCGTACGCGAACCGGATGCGCTGGGCGCTGTGCGAGGCAGACCGGATCCACCTGTCCCTCTCCTCGACCTGACCACGACCGCCGGGAGACCGGCGGTTCTCAGGGCCGCAGAGCCGACCCGAGGTGCTCGACGACCCGGTCGAGGGTCTCGACGGGGGCGGTGTACGGCACCCGGAGCCGGCCGGTCAGGGTGCCGTCGGGTGAGAAGGCCGAGCCGGGGAGCAGGCTGAGCCCCGAGGTGGCCGCCCTGCTCACCAGGGTCTCACCCGATACGCCGTCGAGGCGAAGCCACAGCGCCAGGCCGCCCGGCGGCAGGGAGAAGCTCCAGGCGTCGCTCTCCCCCAGACGGCTCGCCAGATGATCTCGCTGGCGCCGTAGCTCACTCCTTCGCTGGGCCAGCAGCCCGTCCATCAGGGGAAAGATCTCGCAGGCCACGAGCTGTTCCATGGGCGGAGGGGCGTACAGGCCGCTGACGGGATCGAGGAGGAGCTCGCGGACCAGCGCCGCCGGGCCCCGGATCCACCCCACGCGCAGCCCTCCCCACACGGTCTTGCTCATGGAGCCGATCGTGACGGCCCGGCCGATCCTAGGCTCGGGTACGGGCCGGTCGCGCAGGTCCAGGTCGCGCATGGTCTCGTCCACGATCACGGTCACCCCGTGCCGGGCGGCCAGTTCCGCGACCTCCCGGCGGGCACGGGGGTCCATCAGCGCCCCGGTCGGGTTCTGGAAGTCCGGGGTCAGGAGGGCGGCTCCCCCCGCGGCCTCGCGGAACGCGGTGGCGAGCTGGTCGCCGTCCCAGCCCTTCGCGGTGACCCGCGCGGGGACGGTCCGGACGCCGAAGCGCCTGAGCGTGGCGAGGGTGTCGAAGAAGGCGGGGTTCTCCACGACGGTCCTGCGCGGGCCGAGGTGGGTGATGAGCATCGCCAGCGCCGCGCGGGCTCCGGAGGTGACCAGGATCTGCTCGGGCCGGGTGGCCGTTCCCTCGGCGGTGTGACGCCTGGCGATCAGCTCGCGCAACTCGGGCAGCCCGGCACCGGGCTCGCCGCTCTCCAGCAGCACCCCCGCCGACCTGGCGAGCGCGCGGGTGACGGCGCCGGTGACGATCTCGCGCGGGGCGGCGGGTACGGCACGCCGCAGGTCCAGGAGCGCGTCCCGGCCGTCCACCGACAGGGGCGCGTAGCGCTCACCGAGGTTGCGGGGCAGCCGGACCCTGCTGCCGCTGCCGTGCCCGGTGACGAGCCAGCCCTCCTCCCGCAGCCGGGAGAGGGCCGCGACGACCGTTCCCCGGCTCACCCCGAGCTCGGCGGCCAGGTGCCGCTCCGAGGGCAGCCGGTCCCCGACCCGCACCCGCCCGTCGAGCACGGCCTCGCGCAACGCGGCGGCCAGCGAGCTCGCGAGGGGGCGTCCGGGCTGTCGCCAGCCCGCGTGAACGTAGGTGGACACTGGTCCAGTTTGCCGCAATTGGACCATACCGTCACCGTGACCACCCCGTACCGTCGAAGAATGGACCCCAGACACGAAGCGAACACCCCGCCCAACCACGGACCGGCACACGACCCGCCAGAAACGCCGGGATCGCTCGGGGCCGACCACGCCCGCGTCCCCGAGCTGCTGGAGGCCACCCGCGCGTACGCCGTGCGCCTGCTCGGCGGGCTCGGCGACCGGCCGGTGGCGCGGACGCCGACGAGACCCGCGCCCGCGTCCCTGCCGGGGGCGGGGGCCGGCCTGGAGGGGGCGATGGCGGAGTTCGCGCGGCGCTGGGAGCCGGGCTTCGCGGCCGGGGCGGGCCCCCGCTATCTGGGCTTCGTCACGGGTGGCGTGACGCCCGCCGCGCTGGCGGGCGACTGGCTGACCGGCACCCTCGACCAGAACCCCAACTCGGGCCTTGACTCGCTCGCCCCCGACCTCGAACGGGAGACGGCCGCCTGGCTGCGCGACCTCTTCGGCCTGTCGCCCGAGCACCGGGGGGCGTTCGTGAGCGGCGCGACCATGTCCAACTTCGCGGGCCTGGCCATCGCCAGGGAGTGGCTGGGCGAGCGGCGCGGCATCTCGGTGGCCGAGGAGGGCGTGACCGCGCTCGGGCCGGTGACGGTGCTGTCGGGAAGCCCGCACTCCAGCGTCGCCAAGTCGCTGTCCATGCTCGGCCTGGGACGGTCGGCGCTCCGACGGGTCGGCGTGCTGCCGGGCCGGGAGGCGGTGGACGTGGCCGGGCTCGCCGAGGAGCTCGACCGGCTGGACGGCGCCCCGGCGATCGTGGTCGCCAACTCCGGCACGGTGAACACCGTCGACTTCGACGACCTGCGCACCATCGCGGCCCTGCGCGAGCGCCACCCGTTCTGGCTGCACGTGGACGCCGCGTTCGGGGCCTTCGCCGCCCTCTCCCCCGAGCACGCCCACCTCGTCGCGGGCCTGGGCGAGGCCGACTCGGTCTGCGTGGACCTGCACAAGTGGCTGAACGTGCCCTACGACAGCGCGATCCAGTTCACCCGCCGCCGCGACCTGCAGGCCCGCGTCTTCCAGAACTCGGCCGCCTACCTCGGCCCGGTGGGCGACGACCCCGACTTCGTGCACCTCACGCCGGAGAACTCCCGGCGCCTGCGCGCGCTGCCCGCCTGGTTCACCCTGGCCGCGTACGGGCGCGAGGGGCACGCGGAGATCGTCCGCCGCGACGCCGCCCTCGCCGCCGGGCTCGGCGAGCGGATCGCCGCGATGCCCGCCTACCGGCTGCTCGCCCCCGTACGGCTCAACGTGGTCTGCTTCACCCTCGCCTCCTCCCCGACCCAGGAGCGGATCGGCGAGGTCGTCGACGCGATCACCGCGTCCGGCGAGGCCTTCCTCACGCCGACCGTCTACGACGGAGTGCCCGCGCTGCGCGCCGCGTTCAGCAACTGGCGTACCACCGAGGCCGACGTGGAACGGGTCGCGAAGATCCTCCGGGAGGTCGCGCCCCGGCCGTGAACCCGGTTCCCCCGGCAGTGACGGTCGAACGGCTCCGGATCACACGGTGTCCGTCCTGGTCGTGGCCCCGTGTCCTATGAGCAGGGGAACACGACGGGGGCGGCCCGGCTCCGGGCCTTCGCTCATCCGAGCAGGCCTAAAACGGTGTGAAGAGCCTCGTCGATCTCTTCGATCTCGGCGGGATCCAGACGACCGGCGAAGTCGCCCAGGCGTTGCGGAGCGACAGCCATGGTCTGCTCGACCATGACCCGGCTCTGCTTGCCGAGCAACTCGACCTCGGGCCGGAAAGGGGCGGGAGGTGCGCTGGCCGAGGTCGGTGCGATGAGGACGGTGGAGATGTGGGAGAGGACATCCGACTGCAGGATCACGGCGAAGCGCTCACCTCGTTGCTCATGGGCCATCGCGTCACGCGGGGCGCGCAGGCGGTACACGTCACCACGCACGCAGGTGCTCCGTGTCCTTCATGATCGCTTCAGCTTCGGCCCTGTCGGCGGGATCCTTCGCCAGCCTCTCCGCTGCGATCCTGGCCTCTTCCATCCGGTGGAGTCGTTGGGCAACGACGAGTGCTTCACGAACCGCTTCGGTCACTGAGCGGCCGTCGGCGGTCAGCTCATGCAGAGCCTTCTCCGCCCTGGCGTCGAGGTCGACAGTCAACATGGCCATATCTTCACTGTACGACGGGGCGTCTCGCAGGTCTTCGACCGAATTCCGTGAGTACTCGAATACTTACCGTGATGGCGTTCCGGCGAATCGGACGGCGCCGGTTTCCGCACCCACCCTGTCCGTTCCGGCCGGGGAGCTGGAACGGACAGGTGCGGGCGGCGAGGCGATCCCGGTTCTCACGGAAGCGCCTCCGCATGGGTTCGCCCTCGCACAGGACCGCCATCGAGCGAGACCGCCAGGGAAACGAGACCGCCGGGGAAACAGGCCACCAGGGAAACGAGGCCGCTAGGGGATCGTGTCCGCGCCGCTGACGCCGGCGCCCGCCGACGGCGGGGTGGAGGAGGCGGATCCGGCCGAGTAGGAGTACGACGGCCGCGAGACGGATCCGTTCGCGCGCAGCCAGTCGCTCATGGTGCTGCCGCTGCTCTGCGCCCGCCGGATCGTGGCGATGTCGTAGTAGTTGCTGCTCGCCCAGGTGAGGCTCGCGTTGCCGAAGTCCTCGGTGATCGTCTTGGCGCCCTTCACGTGGTTGCTCTCGGCGTAGATCCTGCCGTTCACGCCCAGGCCGATGAAGTAGTCGTCGACGTCCACGTAGTTGGCGAACACGTGGGCGTACCCGAACCGCACCCTCGGGTGGCGGGTGTTGGACCCGTCGAACCAGTTGTGGTGGTAGGTGACGTTCAGGTATCCGGTGTCCTGGGAGCCGTTGCTGTCGCTGTGTCCCAGCAGCATCGACTTGTCCGTGCCGACATAGCGGTTGTAGGAGACCGTCGCCAGGTCCGACCCGCGCTTGATGTCCACCGAGCCGTCGGCGGACGGGTGGAACGTGTTGTGGTCGATCCACACGTGGTGGGAGTAGCACTGCACGTTGACGGAGTCGTCCGGGGAGTTCCTGAACGAGAGGTTTCGGATGATCACGTTCCGCACGTGGGTGAACCTGTCCCGCTCGGCGGGGTCGCAGATGTCACCGCCCCAGGCGACCTCCTCCGGGCCCCAGCCGTTGACGTCGAGCCCGAACCCGCTGATGGTCGCGTTCGTCCCGACGCCGATGACGGTCTTGTTCGACCCGACGTCCAGCATGTCCGCGCCGTTGCCGGTGATCGTGCCCGACACGCGGACGATCCGGGGCGTGTCGTCGGCGACGGCCGCCGCCAGCTGCGCGTAGTTGGTGACGGTCACCGTCTGGCCGCCCCTGCCGCCGTTCGTGCCGCTGCGGCCGTACTTGTCGAGGGTCGCGAAACCCACCAGGCCGGACGCGTTGCCCGGGGTGCCCGGGTCCCCTGGAGTGGGGGTGACCGTGGGGGTCGGGGTCGGGGTGGGGGTGGTCGTCGGGTCGGGGTTGCCGCCGCCCGCGGGGGCGAACCGCCACTGCTTGGTGGCGACCGAGTCGCAGGAGTTCTGCTGGACGAGGGCGCCGGAGGAGGTGGAGTTGTCCTTGGTGTTGAGGCACTTGCCGCCGTTGGCGTTGACCACCCGGTAGTCGGAGCCGGAGGCGGTCAGGTTCCAGGTCTGGGAGGAGGCGCCCGAGCAGCTCTCCTGCTGGACGGCCTTGCCCGCGGAGGTGCTCGCGCCCTGGACCCCGGCGCACTTGCCGCTGTGCGCGGCCTTGAGCTGGAACCCGCCACCGGCGGCGGTGAGGTTCCAGGTCTGGCCGCCGGCGCCGCAACCGGACTGGGTGAGCTGTACGCCGTCGGAGGCACTGGCCCCGGGCACGGTCAGGCACAGGCCGCTGCTCGCGTTGACGAGGGTGTAGGCGCCGGGTGCCGGATCGGCCGCGGCGGCGGAGGTGCCGAACGCCCATCCGGACGCGGCTACCGCGCCGACGATGACGACGGCCGCGACCTTCCTGTCGAATCTGTTCCTCAAAGCCGAACTCCTTGCTGGTCCGGCAGGCCCGCGCGGCCTGCGTTCCGGATCCCCCCAGCGAGTGCGCACGTCCGTACAGACGGACAGGCAACACGATAGGAAAGCGCTTTCCAACTGTCAACGAACCGGGAAACTTTCACATGGACGACGGGGGTGGTGGGAGTGGCGGGGGCGGGACGGACGGTGAAACGCACGGCGGAGGAGACGCGAGGCCGGGGCACCGGCACGGCGCCGCACCGACCTGGGCAGGAGAGCCAGAACGGCGCCGTACCGGCCAGGACGGGAGAGCCAGAACGGCGGGAACGGGCAAGGACGGGGAAACCAGCGCGATGACGAACCCGCGAAGCGGGAAAAACCAGCGGGGCGACGGCCGCGCGAAGCCGGGGAAACAGGTGCCCGGACGCCGTGACGGCCCCGGATCGGCGGGATTCTTCCCGCGAAAACAGGCGTTCGGACAGAGACGATCTACTGAGCCCTGGCGCTTCCGCCGCGGATGGCATCCTTGCGGGACACGAGCCTTCTACGGGAACCGGTAACCGAGTGTCACCGATCATCCCCCTTTCGCGCCGTTCCGCTACTTACGGGTAATCCGACCGCCCCAAGGCTTGGGGATCCGCTAGCAGACTCCGGCGGCTCCCCCCACCTACCGTGAGGTTAGGTTACGCATCGTGTCGGCGTCGTCCTCGACGCGGCACGGCGCTCCGCCAGCCCGGGCATCGCCCAGGGCGCGACCGATTCGACACCGATTCGACGTGGAGTGATCTGCCATGACCACAATCAGGAACGCCCTCGCAGCCGGAGCCGTGATGGCCTCCGCCCTCATCGCCCCCATGGCGATGCCGACCTCGTCCGCCGTCGCGAGCACCGTGGCCGTGACCACCCCGGCCGGCGCCTCCTCCGTCCTGAAGCCCTGCCGCGAGCACAAGAACCCCGACAGGTGCCGCGCCCGGCGCGAGTACCGGCGCGAGAGCGGGCGGGACTACCGGCGCGAGGACCGGCGTGAACGCAAGCGCGAGTACAGGAGCGAGCGCGGGCGTGAGCGCATGAGCGAGCGCGGGCGCATGAGCGGGCGCACCGGCACCGGCAGGGGCGCCGGTGTCGGCGGCGGCATCAGCGACAGCGTCGGCGGCAGCGGCACCGGCCGCGGGATCAACAACTGACAGACCATCGACGGACAGACGACCGACGGACAATCGACAAGGCCGACACTGCCGGAACGGCTGACATGGCTGACGCGGCTGACACAGTCACCGGCGGCCAGGAGGCCGCAAGGCCGTCACCGTGACCACGAGCCGCACGCTCGCGCCTCCTCATGAACGAGGCGGGCCCGGACCGCACACCCGCCTCCCCATGAGACGGATCCGGATCGCACTCGCCTCCCCGTGGGGCAGGCCCGACCAGGCTCACGGAGAACCCGTTTCACGACGGACGGCCCGACCCACCGAGCGTTCGGGGGCGGGCCGTTCGTCGCCTCCCGCTCGGCGAAATCACCCGCACGCGCCCGCAGTCGCGAAACGAAGCCGGTCACCGCCGGATCCCCGGCGCCCCCCGTACACGGAACAACCTGGAACCCCCGCGTACGCCCGGCTACGGCTGGAGGGCGGCCTCGTGAGCGTCGACGAGCCGTTTGGGAGCCGTCAGGCACCACGCCTCGGTGACCAGCTCGAACAGCTCGTCCGCGTCGATCTTCGCGAGGTGCACCACGACCCAGCCGAACCGGCCCGCGGTGAACTGGATCTCGAACACCTCCGGCCGCTCCGCCACCAGCGCGAGCTGCTCGTCGATCGTCGACTTGAGCCCCACGGTCTCCGTCTTCTCCCACAGGTAGCCGAAACCCTTGCCCCGCACCTTCAGCGAGACCCACTCACCACCGTCGCCCTGCTCGGTCTCGGGCAGTTGCTTCACCATCTCCAGGAACTCATCCACGCTCACAGCCATGGCCCACGGTTTACCAGAGCGCACCGACATTTCCACCGGTGTCCCTGTCGGACGTCAGCCCGTGATGCCGGGCTCGCCGTTCTCGATGTGTCCCATCAGGCGGCGGGCGAAGCCGGTGTCCCCGGCGACGGTGATCCACAGGTCGTACCATCCGGTCGCGGCCCGCCACTGCACCCGCGCGGTGCCCCGGGCCGCGAGCCGCAGCGTCCGTGCCGTCCCTCCGTAGGCCAGGGGCGAGATCGTCACGTCGGCCGGTTCGTCACCGGTGTTGACGAGGGCGATCTCGATCGTCCGCGTGGCCGCGTCGATCACGCTGGACAGTTCCACCGGGTCGTCCGTCCCGCCCCGGAACTCCCGGCGGAAGCCGTTCGGCCCGGTGAGGACGAGGGCGTACGTGGGACACGGGAAGTAGACCACCTCGCGGGCGTGGCCGAGCACGTCGAAGTGCAGCGGCCGGGCGAGCTCCCCCATGTAGCCGTACAGCGCCAGGTGCGCGCTCTCCGTGCCGGTGTTGCTCATCGTGATCTCGACGGCGCGGCCGCCGGTCCGCGCCGAGGCGTCGGGCCGGTACGGCAGCGCGCGGGCGGGCCTGACGCCCGGTTCCCCGCCGGGCATCCGCTGCTCGGCGGGGGCGTCGGGGTACCAGCGGCCGGTCGTGGCGCCCTGGGCGGGCTCCGGTATCCGCTGGGTGGACACCGGCACCCCCTGGGCGGCCAGGGCGCTCTGGGCGGGTGCTTCCGATGTGGGCCACGCCGCCGGCCGGGCGAAGTCGAAGGCGGAGGTGAGATCCCCGGCGACGGTCCGCCGCCAGGCGCTGATGTCGGGGGCCCGGATGCCGAGCCAGGTCTCCAGGAACCGGACCGTCGAGCTGTGGTCGAACGTCTGCGAGCAGACGTGGCCTCCCACGCTCCACGGCGACACGACGATCATCGGGACGCGCATGCCCATCCCGACGGGCCGTCCGGCGACGAACTCCCCCGGGGTCCCGTCCGGCGGTACGGGCGGGGGGACGTGGTCGAAGAAGCCGTCGTTCTCGTCGTAGGTGATGAACACCGCGGTGCTCGCCCACACCTCCGGGCTCGACGCGAGCGCGTCGAGGATCCGGTAGACGACCTTCCCGCTCTCCACGGCCGAGGAGCCCTCCGGGTGTTCGGAGTCGGCGAGCGAGGTCACGACGTACGAGACGGCGGGGAGGCGTCCGGCCGCCACGTCGGCGGCGAACCAGTCTCCCAGCCCGCCTGTCCGGGTGCGGCGCAGCGCCCGGTCGTGGAGCAGCCGGTCGGCCGGATCGAGGCGGGCCACCCTCTCCTCCAGCTCGGCGAGCATCGGCGCGGGGTCCTCGGACGCCCGTACCTTCTCGTAGAAGGAGTGCATGCTGCTCTGCCCGAGTTTCGCCATGACCGCCTTGTACGTGGCGAAGAACTCAAGGTTGTTGCACTGGTAGTTGTCCCACTCCTGGTAGACCTGCCAGGAGTGCCCGGCCCGGGTCAGCAGCTCGGGCACCGTGGTCCAGGAGTAGCCCGGGTGCCCGTCCTCCTCGCAGGCGCCGTTGTCGACGGCCCGCTGTTCGGTGCCGGGCTCGTGGCCCGTGTGACCGGAGACGTGGTAGTTGCGGTTCGGCGTCGTGGAGCTCAGCACCGAGCAGTGGTAGGCGTCGCAGATCGTGAACGCGTCCGCCAGCGCGTAGTGGAACGGGATGTCCTCGCGGTCGTAGTACGCCATCGTGGACGGGCCCTTGTTGGGCACCCAGGCGTCGTTCCAGCCCATCGCCCAGGCGTTCTGCGTGCCGAGCCAGCTGTGGTCGTGGGTGTCGAGCAGCATCGGGTCGGCTCCGGCGCGCCCCGCGGCCTCCCGTACGGAGAAGGGCAGGACCCCGTCCTGCTCGAAGACCGGCCGCAGCGCCCGGGTGGACACCGCGTTGCGGTCCTCATAGCCGCGCACCCCGCGCATCCGGCCGAAGTAGTGGTCGAACGACCGGTTCTCCTGCATGACGAAGACGACGTGCTTGAGGTCGGAGAGGGTTCCGGGAGGTGCGGGCCGCGCCAGCAGGCGCACGAGAGAGGGGGGAAGTACGGACGGTGCCGACATTGAGCATCCCTTTAACGGCATTTCAGGCGAGCCTCAACCTAACAACCCGGCCTCGCCCATTCCACACCCGGGATGCGGCCCCGCTGCCCCGTCCGCGCTCGCCGCCGCGCGGTCAGCATGGTCGGCGCGGTCAAGGGTCCGGCCGTTGCAGCCGCCGGATCTGGAGGCGCAACTCTCGCTCACGGTGCTCACGCCGTTGCTCCCGGCGTAGTTCCGATTCCTCGGCGCTCTTACGGTCCCAGCCCGCCCGAGTCCGCCGGATCTCGTACAGGATGACGCGGGACAGCAGGATGACGCCGATCACGACGGCCATGAGGATGGTCACGTGACCGGCGAAGAACAGCATGAAACCGACGACGAAACACATCCAGTACGCGGTCTTGACGGCGATTTCTATCGCGTCGATATGCTTTTCGAACAGCGACATACGTTAACTCCGGCGCTGGTGGGTGGAGTAGTCGCCCCGACATAAGAGGTAATGACCGAAATACCAATTCCGTCCGCTCGCGTGGCCATGACCCCACTGGCGGAAGCGCGATGCCGACCGGGTACGGGACTTGCCGACTTAGACGATCAATACCTACTCTGGTATGCGACTTTTTCCTTCGTTACGGGGTCATGAAAAGGGCGGGGGTGGCGTGGCCGAGCGGATGGTGCCCAGTCCCCGGCACGAACGGCTGAGACAATTGCTCGTCGAAGCCGAATACCGGGCCAACGAGGTGCGGCAGGCGTACCAGCGCGCCTCCTCGGCGATGCGGTCGGGGCAGGTCTGGACGGGGCCGACGGCCGCCACCTGGACCACCGAGCTGGAAGCCCGGCACCAACGGCTCGGACGGCTCGCCCAGAACGTGGTGGACGCGGTCGAGGAGGAGCTGCGCCGCTCCCCTCCCCTGGTGACCGAGGCCGAGGCGAACGCCATGCGCCGGGAGATGGCCGGACGCACGTGATCGTCGTGACCGTGAAGTCGTGATCGTGAAGGGGAACGTTCCATGACATCGACCGGCGAGTTCTGCGGCATCGACCCCGAGCAGATGGGGCAGCTCGCCACCTCCCTGCGCGGCGCCGCCGACAAGCTGACCGCTTTCAGCAGGGAGTTCGAGGGAAAGCTCCGCCAGAACGGGGTCGAGACCCCCGCGCTCCGGGAGATCACCGACATCGCCGACTGGGGCGGGAGGCAGGTCTCCATGCTCCACGGCCGGATCGACCTGATCAAAGCCCTGGGCGACGGCGCCCCCGAGCTGGGCGGAGCGGGCGGAGCGGCCTCCGTCGCGGCGGGCGGGCAGGGGCTCGTCCGCCTTCCCGACGAGCTGAAGGACTACGACCTCGCCCAGGGCCTGGCCAGGATGTACGGCGAGGACATCCTGGTGAACTTCCACAGCGACCTGCAGGCCAAGCTCATCCACGAGCACATCGACGACGTCGCCAAAATCGCCGAAAACCCCCAGGCCGCCGCCGCCTTCTTCGCCCTGCTGTCGCCGAAGGTTCGGGACGCGCTGCCCAGCATCGTCGCGGCCACCGGCAGCAAGACCGCCAAGCAGGACCTCGCCACCTTTAGCAAAGCCCTCGGTGCGGCCCTCAACGCTCCCACCCTCGTCCCGGCCTTCGCCAAGGTCAGGGACGACCTGGTCAAACCGGTCGACGGCAAGATCGTCGCGTGGAACCGGCTCGCGCTCCTCAAAGGCGCGAACGCTCCCTCGTCCATTCGCAGCGCGGCGGCCCGCGCGCTGGTCCTGGACGAGTTCGCGAAGAGGCCCGGGCAGGAGTGGCGCGCCGGATCCCTTGGCAGCAAGAAGTACGACCTGCCTGACGACCTGGTCGCCATGGGCCTGGAGGTGCTCGACGGAGACGGTGCGGCAGTGCGGGACGCCTTCGCCAAGATGGGCGGGAACGACGTCAAGCTCAGCCGGACCGACAAGATGAAGCTGTTCCTCGACTACGCCAAGGGCGTGGGCACCGGGGACGAGGTGGCCGACGCCTTCGGCCGGGCGATGGAGGCGGGTACCGAGGCCAAGACCGAAAAGGCCGGCCAGCACAGCCCTGAGGCCGCAGCCTTCGCCTTGGACCTGATAAAAGTCGCGGGCTCCTTCGGTGCCGACCTGCCATGGCCTGCCAAGGATTCCATGGGCGTGGTCGCGAACTCGTATGTCCATGAACTGGTCTCGGGCGGACGCTTCGACAAGGCCGCCGACCGTTCCTCCGGCATGCAGCTCCCCGAACATTGGAAATCCCTTCCTGGAGTGACTCCTACTTTCTATCTCAGCCCTGGTGACACCTCTCAATTCATGAAGACCTTCGTCGGCGAGGACAAGGTCGCCGATGCTTTTGACTCGACTGTGGCACGGTTCCGCCATGACACGCTGCTGACCGCTGCCCGTCTCGACGCGCAGAGCGACAATAACTATTTCCGCGATGTCTCGATGATGTTCGGCGACTTCGCCAGTGTCACGTTCAAGACAGCGGTAGACGTGCTCGGCGAAGAAGACGCTATCGCCGATACGACCCGAGACATCACTAAGAACACCGTCGGTTTGATGCTTGGCGGGGTTAGCTTCGTGAAGCCGGTATTCGAAGTCGGTTGGGAGTTCACCCAGGCTTACATTTTCAGCGACCTATCGGACAGGTGGGCCGATAGTTTCGAAACACAGGTCCAAGCTGCCACCGAGACTCGGGCCGACCTGGCCAAACGCATGAAGTACGAGATGGCGTATCTTCTCCATAGCGGCGGCTACTCGGCCAGCGAACCGCCCAAGGAACTCCTCAACAAAGCCACAGGCGCTCTCAAAACATATGACGAGTTCGTTGGCGAGGCTAAACATGAGGCCACTGGCAGTAAAAAATGGGAGCAGATACTCCAAGAGAAGCTAGCTGTTTACGATAAATGGATGGACGGCAACAGCAAGCTCGATGACAAGATTGAAAATTCCTCACGGGTTCAGACTAGCGACCTGGCCGCAAATCTCTTGCAGCTTCGAGCTCAGAACTGACGAGCCAATTCCATCAGCGCGGCAGGCAGGCGGTCTGCGCGTGCAATCGCCAGGTCGGAGCCTCTGGCGAGACATACACGTTCACGACAATCCCAGTTTCCTTGCTTCCATAAATAAACCGCCCTTCCGGGGCGTCAACTTGGCTGATGTCGTATTGCATGTCATAACGCAGGATTTGAGAAAGAGTATTTTCCATGAGCCTCTGGGCCCCGTCTAGATGGGAGTCCAGATCTTCTTCCTTGCCGCGCTGATAATCGGCCGTTGCCCGGAGCACTCGCTTGACGTTCTCTCCGCCACAAGGAAGATCCTTGTCTGGGCGCTGTAGAATCCGTAGTTTGTTGAGCGGGTTCTTGAAGACGTCGTCGGTTTCCAGGCGCTGCGTGTCCTTCTGCAACTCCGCTGCCGCGTCCTCCAAGGATGGACCGGAAGCACATCCCGCGATCACCGTCACCAGCGCCAGACCGACGGCGAGTAACCGGGTGGAGCGCATTCAGGACCTCCGGGGGCGGTAGGCGCCGGGACGTATCAATCTTTACCCACCTGGCCCGCCTTCGCCACACCCTTCCCATACTCGTTCGTCAGCTATGGGAAGTTTCCAGGTCACACCGACCACTGTCGTCAACCAGGGCAAGAACATGTCCTCGCGGACCAGGGCAGCGGCCTGTGCGGGCGGCGGCTCGCTCGTCGTCATGGTTTCACCTTTCGGATGCTTTCCTATGCTCGCGACAGGAGATCAAAAGAGGGTCATCTCATTCATGTCCGCTCCGATTCACCTCAAGCCGGGAACGTGGTTTACCGCTTTCTTGCCGACACTTTCGCGAGGAGGTTTCCTGTGCCTAGAATGCCCTGTCGGTAGGCGGCCGACCACTGAATCGGCAACCCAGGCCAGAGCGAATGATGACAGTCCCTGGTCTATCTGGACTGGATTCGATATCACCGGCCGACCATTAAGTCCGTTTTTTCTAATTCGGGAGGAAATGCAATGGATGAGGTGCTGCCCCTCGACCCCGGATCCCCTCGTGTGCGGTTCGGTGCCGAGATGCGCCGGTTGCGGGAGGCGGCGCAGCTCTCGCAGTCCTCCGTGGCCAGACGCCTCGGCTGCACCCAGACTCAGGTCAGCCGCCTGGAGGGAGCTACCCGCACACCGTCGAAATCCGACGCAGAGAAGCTGGACCAGCTCTTCGGGACGGCTGACGGCAATGCCTTCACTCGCCTCCGTCAGCGCATCCTGGCCCAGCCCGGCGGCCCGATCTGGTTCCAGAGCTGGGTCGAGGAGATCGAACCGACCGCCCTCGTCCTGCGCTCCTGGGATCCCCTCCTCATCCCCGGCCTTCTGCAGACAGAGTCCTACGCCCGGCATCTGTTCAGTCAGGCTCCTCAGATCACCTCCGACGAGGTGGAAGAACGGGTTCGAGCTCGCATGCAACGGCAGTGGATTCTCGGTCGGGAAAATCCTCCGCTTCTCCTTGTACTCGTCGATGCGGGCGTCCTGCGCCGCAAGGTCGGCGGGGTCGAAGTGATGCACGAACAACTCGGTCACCTACTGGAAATCACTCAGAGCCCGACCGTTTCCATCCAGATTGTCAGCCCGGAATGCCTCACAGGTTTGATGGGCGCTTTCACGATCGCCGAACTTCCAGACGGACAACCGGGTGCCCTCCATGCGGAATCTTCGGCGGAAGGGCAGATCATGACAGATCTTGATTCCGTGACCTCGATCTGGAAGCGCTATGAGGCGATACGACTCTGGGCCTATCCTGAGCACGTATCCCTAAAAATGATCGAGAAGGCGAGGCGGGGATGGACCTGAGCGGCGCCGTGTGGCGGAAGTCTTCACTTTCCGGAGACAGCGGTGGCCAGTGTATGGAAGTGGCCGCCAACCTGCCCGGGGTGGTCGCCGTTCGTGACAGCAAGAACCCTTGTGGCCACAAGCTGCTCTTCACCCCCGCCGAGTGGAGGTCGTTCATCGGTGGCGTCAAGACCGGCGAGTTCGACTCTTTGGCCTGATTCAAAAGCTCGCACCACAAGTTCTAGATCCACCCCCGCCGGGTGGCCTCCATCGCGACCTGGAACCTGGTCTGGGCCCCGACCCGGTTCATCAGCTTGGTGACGTGTCGTTGCACGGTGCGCTCGCTCCAGCCCAGGGCACGGCTGGCGGCCTTGTCGGTCGCTCCGGACGCCAGCAGGGTCAGCAGCCTCGCCTCCTCCTCCGAGAGCACCTCCGCGTCGGGTGAGTTCAGCTGGACCGGGACGCTGCGCGTCCACGTCGTCTCGAAGAGGGCGACCAGCGCGTCCAGGAGCGGGGAGGGGTGGATCACGTAGGACGCCGCGACCATGTCGTCCACGGGGCGGAGCAGCGGGATGATGGCGAGGCGGTCGTCGGAGATGGCGAGTTTCATCGGCAGGTCCGCGGCGATCCTGGCCTGCTCCCCGTGTCGCATCCCGGCCGTGACGTCGTCCAGCCAGCCGGGGAGCGCGAGCGCGCTCCTGTCGTAGATGACCCGGTACTTCACCCCCCGCTTCAGCAGGGCGAGCTCGACGTGGTTCGGCTCGGTGTGCGCCTGCGGGGCGGCGTAGGGCGGGCGGTCGAACCCGCGCATCTGGGTCCGGGTGTTCTGCTGCATCTGCACCCAATGGTGGTTGACCTCGTCGCGTCCCGAGACCACCTCGATCAGCTCGCCGGGATGGGCGAACCGGGTGCCCGCGCGGTACATCTTGACCAGCGTCCGGATGTGCAGGCGGACGTCGCGCAGCCCGGCCTCGCGCTCGCGCAGCACGGCCTCCAGCCCGCTGTCCGGCGAGACGGCGACGTAGCGGACGGGGCGTCCCGTCGAACGGGTGGCGAGACCGAGGTCGACGAGCGAGCGCAACGTCCGTCTCGCGGCGGCCTCCGGGAGATGACAGTCATGGACGAGCTCGGAGACCGTCGCCTGCGTCCTGCGGACGAGCGCGTCGTACACCGCCTCGTCCTGCTGGCTCAGCCCGATCGCCTCAAGCATTCACAATCTCCTCGCCTGTACGGTGAGCGTCCGGCGGCGGGGAGACCCCGTCGCTCCGCCTGTCGTTTTTACGTCACATGACAGGAACTCGCCTCTGACTCAGCTTGTCAGGCGACGACGGCTGATGCCAGCGTTCAGGAGCACCACAGCGCGCACTGAACGAAGGAGCCCCTCCATGTCGCTGTCCGCCCTGCGATCTCGCGGGCAACGCCTGTCACTCGCCGTACTGCTCGTCCTGGGCTCACTCACCACGGTCCTGCCGATGACCCCTGCCACGGCGGAGGAGAAGCCCCCCGCCGAGCCGGCCCGGCGCGGGAAGATAGCCCCCGAGCTGGTCGGCCGGATGAGAGCCGCCGTCGCGCGGGCCGACGAGCGCGTCGAGGCGGCCGTCGTGCTCCGCGCGGGCACCGGTCTCGCCCCGGCGGACCCGGACGAGGCGCGTAAGGCCCTGGCCGAGACGGCCAAGGCCGTGCAGGCTCCCGTCGTACAACTGGTCGAGGCTCACGGGGACCAGGTGCTCAACACGTTCTGGATCAAGAACATGGTCCTCGTCCGGGCCAGGCCCGCCACGCTGGAGGCGCTGGCCGCGCTCGACCTGGTGGACCGGATCATCCCCAACTTCGAGCTCAAGGCCCCGCCCGCGCCGCGCCGCACCGCGAAGGCCGGGGAAGGGAAGTCGGCCTGGGGCATCGAGAAGATCGGCGCCGACCGGGTGCGCGAGGAGCGCGGGCTCACCGGTGACGGCGTGCGCGTGGCGGTCCTCGACACCGGTGTCGACATCGCCCACCCCGACCTCACCGGCAAGCTCGTCACCGACGACGCCTCGGACCCGTCCTACCCGGGCGGCTGGATCGAGTTCGGCCCGGACGGGAAGCCGGTGCCCTCCTCGCCCCACGACAGCAGCTACCACGGCACGCACGTGGCGGGCACGATCGCCGGTGGGAACACCTCGGGCACGCAGATCGGTGTCGCGCCCGGCGCCGAGCTGATGGCGGGCCTGGTCATCCCGGGCGGCAACGGGACGCTCGCCCAGGTGATCGCCGGCATGCAGTGGGCGATCGCGCCGTACGCCGCCGACGGCAGTCCGGCCGGCAAGCCCGCCGACGTCGTCAGCATGTCGCTGGGCGCGGAGGGCTACGCCGACGAGATGGTCGAACCGGCCAGGAACATCCACCTCGCCGGCGCCTTCCCGTCCTTCGCCATCGGCAACGAGTGCCTCGAAGGCGGGTCGGGCAGCCCCGGCAACGTCTACGAGGCCGTGTCCGTCGGTGCCACGGACGACAAGGACGACGTGCCGGAGTTCTCCTGCGGCGGGGTGGTCCGCAGGACCGACTGGATCGACGCGCCCGCCGAGTGGCCCGAGTCCTACGTCGTCCCCGACGTCTCGGCGCCCGGCGTGGACGTGCTCTCGGCGCTGCCGGGTGGCGAGTACGGGCTGCTGAGCGGCACCTCGATGGCGACCCCGCACGTGTCGGGCACGGTCGCGCTGATGGTCGAGGCGCGCCGCGACCTCGGCGTCGACGAGACGCTGGGCATCCTGGCCGGTACGTCCTTCTTCGACGGGCGCTACGGCGAGCGCCCGAACGCGCGCTACGGCGCGGGCCGGATCGACGCGTACGCCGCCGTCACGGAGGCGGCTCTCACGAGCGGCGTCCGGGGTGTCGTCACCGACGAGAAGACCCGCAGGCCGCTCGCCGGTGTGACGGTCACCCGTACGGACAACGGCCGGGCCGTCGAGACGGACGAGCACGGTCGGTTCGAGATGCGGCTGGGCGCGGGCTCGTACGAGCTGAGGCTGTCCAGGTTCGGCTACCGGCAGGAACCGGTCACGGTCCGCGTCGCGGCGGACCGCTTCTCCGACGCCCCCGTCGCGCTGGAGCAGACCCGCAGAGGGAGGATCTCGGGGCGGGTGACCTACGGCCCGACCGGTTCGAGGGTGCCGGGCGCGACGGTCACGGTGCTCGACGTACCCGACAGTCTCGTGGCGACGACGGACGTCAACGGCAAGTACATGATCGAAGACGTGCCCGAGGGCGACTACCAGGTCGCCGTGGCGGCTCCCGGCGTGTCCAGGTCGGAGCCCGGCGAGGTCACCGTACTCGGGACGAAGACCGCCCGTGCCGACTTCGCCCTCCCCCGGCCCTCCGCCACCGAGCGCGTCTCGGTGACCTCGGACGGCCACCAGGGCAACGGCGAGGCGTGGTGGCCGAAGATGAGCGCGAACGGCGAGGCGGTGACGTTCGCCAGCCCGGCGTCCAACTTCGTCGCGGACGACACCAACAACGACCTCGACATCTTCGTGACCGACCTGCGCACCCTGGCGGTCGAGCGGGTCTCGGTGGCCTCCGACGGCACCCAGGGCGACGGCTTCTCACTGAGCCCGACCATCAGCGCGGACGGGCGCCTCGTCGGGTTCGGCAGCGGCGCCACCAACCTCGTGTCCGGTGACGCCAACGGCCAGACCGACGCCTTCGCGCACGACCGGCGGACGGGGAGGACCGAGCTGATCTCGGTGGCCTCCGACGGCACCCGGAGCGACGGGCTCTCCTCGTCCCCCTCGTTCAGCGCCGACGGCCGCTTCGCCGTCTTCAACAGCGACGCCACCAACCTCGTACCCGGTGACGCCAACGGACGGACCGACGTCTTCGTCCGCGACCGGACCACCGGGAGGACCGAGGCCGTCTCGGTCGGGACCGGCGGCCTTACGGGCGACGGGAACTCGCGCGAGCAGTCGATCAGCGCCGACGGCCGCTTCGTCGCCTTCGAGAGCGGGGCCACCGATCTCGTACCGGGAGACACCAACGGGCACGCCGACGTCTTCGTCCGCGACCGGCAGACCGGGAGGACCGAGCTGATCCCCGCGCCGGAGGCGAGGGAGGCGGGCAGCCCGTCGATCAGCGCCGACGGGCGGACGGTGGTCTACATCGCGAGTGGCGGGATGGAGGGGTACCAGATCTACGCGCACGACCGGCAGACCGGCACGAGGACGCTCGCGTCGGCGGCGTCCGACGGGAGCATGGCCAACGACTGGTCCTTCGCCCCGTCGCTGAGCGCCGACGGGCAGACCGTGGCTTTCTACACGTACGCCACCAACCTCGCCGCCGGTGACACCAACGGGCGGACGGACGTGTACGTACGCGACCTCAAGGCGGGCACCACCACGCGGGTCTCCGATGGTCCCGGGGGCGTCGAGGGTGACGGCTCGGCCGGCATACCGTCGCTCAGCGGGGACGGGCGGTACGTCGCCTTCGAGAGCAACTCCGCCAACCTCGTCGGTGACG
Source organism: Streptosporangium sp. NPDC002721 (assembly GCF_042888905.1). NCBI lineage: Bacteria > Bacillati > Actinomycetota > Actinomycetes > Streptosporangiales > Streptosporangiaceae > Streptosporangium > Streptosporangium sp. NPDC002721. The sequence continues at coordinate 42,126 of NZ_JBIAQI010000033.1, read as the reverse complement.
ACACCAACCGCAAGGCCGACATCTTCGTCCACGACCGGACCCCGGGCCCCGAGCCCCGCTTCGCCCTGGCCGACCTCGACGTCAGCCCGCCCACCACACGTCCGGACCTCCCGGTGCGGATCACCGCGCAGGTGAAGAACGTGGGCGAGAAGGCGGGCGGGTACGACGCCGTCCTGCGGATCAACGGCGAGGTCGAACAGCGGCAGACCGTCCAGGTCCGCGCCGACAAGGCGGTGCGGCTCTCGTTCGACGCGCGCCGGAGCGACGCGGGTACCTACACCGTGGAGCTGGGCCCGCTCACCGGCCGGTTCGTGGTGAAGGGCCATTAACAGGCCACTGACGAGCCGCTGATAGGCAACAGGGCCACGTCCCGGCCGGGGCGTGGCCCTGTTGCCTGTTTGTCCGCAGGGCGGTGGTGGCCGTACCGGCCTCAGGACTTCCTGTCGCGCCGCCGGGCGATCCACAGCGCGGTCATCGGGATCAGTGCACCCACGGCCGCGCCGCAGAGCAGGCCCAGGATGGTGCTCGCCTCGCCGTCCAACCGGCCGAACCGGAGCAGGACCGCCACCGCCAGTGCCGTCACGACGAGGATGCCCGCGACGAAGGCGTAGAACCCGGAGCTGAGGAAGATGCCGCGGTCGGGAGCCCGGGGAGGGGCGGTCAGCTCCGCCGCGGGCCCCAGGCTGGCGGCTCTGGGACGCTTGAAGTACTCGAAGCCCACCCAGGTGCCGCACGGTTCCCAGCCGTCCGGGGTGAGCCGGTCGAGCACGCCCCGGCGGCGACCGGCCGCGACCAGTTCCCTGCGGTACTCCCACTGCTGCGGGTACTCGGGGTCCCGGGCACAGACGAACAGGCCCCTCGCGTCGACCCTGTCGACCTCCCAGCCCTGCGCGCCGTACTCGTTGAGCAGCTTGACGTCGTGGAACAGGTCGGCGGTCCAGCTCCAGGTGCGGGCGTCCGCGGCGGGCTCGGCGGGCGGGGCCGACGTGCCGGCCAGCTCCCCGGCCAGGCCGGCCGCGGGGCCGAACTCCTCCTCGGGGTCGCCGCCACTCTCTGCGAGGTATCCGGCGAGCTCGTCGAGCATGGCGCCGGCCCGGTCGGCCGACATTCCCGCCTTGGCCAGGAGTACGGCGAGTTCGTCGAAATAGGCGCGGGCCTTCTCGGTCGTCTCACCAGGGGTCATCTCAGCCGTCCCTCCAGAGACCGTCTCGGCCGTTTTTATCGTCTCGGCCGTTTCAGCCGTCTTGGCCGTCTCACCGGAGTCGGGGTTCATCGGAGCTCCCCTTCGCGTTCTCGTTCCCGGTCGCTTTCCTGAGCACTTTTCTGAGCACTTTCCTGGTCGGGCTCCCGCGAGGTCGCGGGGCGGGACGCCTCGACGCCGCCCCTGACCAGCGCGGTGCGCACCGACTCGTCGAAGCTCAGCCAGAGCCCGCCCTGCTCCGCGAGCGTCTGCCTGCCCCGGTCGGTGAGCCGGTAGTAGCGGCGGCCCGGCCCGCGCTCGGTCACCCGGAACTCCGCGGTGACCAGCCCCGCCTCCTCCAGCCGGTTGAGCACCGGGTAGAGGGTGCCGCCCTTGATCTGACCGAGTCCCAGCTCGGCGAGGTCCTTGACGATCTCGTAGCCATAGTTCTCCCCGGCCGTCAGGCTGGCGAGAACCAGCAGGTCGAGCACGCCCTTGAGCCAGCTCGCGCGTCGGTCGCTCGTCATGCCGGCGATCCTACTTAGAGGGCGTTCCCACCTAGTCCCGGCCGGCTCCCGACCGGCTCTCCGACCGGCTCTCCAGCCGGCTCTCCGGTCGGCTCACGCCGCGGCCCCGGGGACAGCAGCAGGCCGCGAAGATCGATGAGGACGTGCAGCAGGATCGGCAGGAGCAGGCTGCCGGTCCTCAGGTAGAGCGAGGTCAGGGCGAATCCGACCAGGGTGACCGCCAACATGCCGCGCCACCCCTGGTAGAGATGCCCCGCGACGAACACCGCCAGCGCCGCGAAGGCGGCGACCTCCTCGCTCAGGCCGAACGCGCCCATGCCGACCGCGATGAGCAGCCCCCGATAGACAATCTCCTCGGTGACGCCTGCGGTCACCGACAGGCCCGCCGCGTACCAGCGCTCGGCAGTGGTACGCGGCAGCAGGTGGACGACGGCCTCCTGGCCGGGGACGGGCTTGCCCCTGGCCGCCAGCCGCCTGAGGACGAGCGCGCCGACCGTGGCGGTGACCAGGAAGCCGACGATCATCCCGAGGATCTCGTCCGGCGGTTCCTTGACCACCAGGCCGATGTCCGCGGCGTCGAGACCCGGCTCCCCCGCGACGACGAACAGCGCCACGGCGGCCAGTGCCCACAGCTCGACGCACCAGAACGCGCACATCCGGCGGTAGGCCATCGGATCCCGGTCCCGCGAATGGGCCAGCCTGTCGTAGGTGCGCTTGCCGAGCAGAGGGCTGACGAAGGCCAGATAGACGACGAGGACGGCCGAGACGAAGAGCGTCAGGGGGGTGAACGACATCGAGGGCTCCTTAGGTGCTGTGCCATCTAGACGGTAAAGCAAGCTAGTTAGATATACAACCTAGCTCGTTATCCAGCCCATGCTGATGGACGCAGGCCGGCGCCTGGTTCCCAGAGGGTCCGGCGAGCCGGGATACCCAAGCCGGGACACCTGAGGCGGTGAACCCGGAGGACCGGGCCCGCGCGGTCACGCGGTTCCGGTCACCGGGCCGGCGCACGGCCACCACGCCCCTCTGACTTGCACCTCTCCTGGAGGGAGGCACGCTGACTTGCGTCTCCCGTAGAGGGAGGCGCCAGGGTGAGGACATGAACGGCGACACGCTCTACTCGATCGGCGATCTGGCCCGGCGGACCGGGCTGACAGTCAAGACCGTCCGGTTCTACTCCGACCGCGGGATCGTGCCGCCGACCGGCCGCAGCCCGGCCGGTCACCGCCTCTACGGCATCGACGCCGTCGCACGCCTTGACCTCGTACGGACGCTGCGCGACCTGGGTGTGGACCTTCCCACGATCCGCAGGGTCGCGGACCGGGAGATCTCGCTTCCCGAGGTCGCCGCGGCGCACGCCGAGGCACTGGCGGTGCAGATCCGGACGCTGCGCCTGCGGCGCGCGGTGCTGACGGCGGTGACCAGGCGCGGGTCCACCCCCGAGGAGATGGATCTCATGCACAAACTGGCCAAGCTCTCCGAGGACGAGCGCCGTCGCCTGATCGGCGACTTCCTCGACACCGCCTTCGGCGACCCGGACGCCAACCCCGAATTCGCGGGGATCAGGCGCTCGATGACCCCCGAACTGCCCGACGACCCCGCCCCCGAGCAGGTCGAGGCATGGGTGGAACTCGCCGAACTGTCACAGGACCCGGAGTTCCGCGCGATCATGCGCCGCCTGATCGGGCAGCACGCGGCCGAGCGCGCCCGGGGCGGCGTCACGGGCCCGCGCCGCGATCCCGTCGCGATGGTCCGCGACCTGGCAGGCCCGTCCCTGGCGGCCGGCGTCGACCCGGCCGCACCCGAGACCGATCCGATCGTCGCGGCGGTCACGGGCCGGTACGCGCACACCGTCGGCCTCCCCGACGACGCCGACCTCCGGCGCCGGTTGCTGGTACGGCTGGAGAGCGCGAACGACCCTCGCAGAGAGTCCTACCTCCGGCTGCTCGCGGTGATCAACGGCTGGCCCGCACCGGAGAGCCTGACGCCGGTGCTCGACTGGTTCATCCGGGCCCTGAGCGCCCGGACACCGGCGTAACGGACCGCTCACGAGGACGTCACCGGGCCGTACGGGAGGGACGGGGACGAGAGAGACCGTGAACGCCGGATTTCCGGGTGGAACAATCAGCGCATGGCACGCTTCAAACGGCTCACCGTCGAGGAAGCCCGCACTCTCAGCCGCGAAGAACTCCTGCCCCTGATCGAGGACGAGCAGAAGCACTGGTGTCATTCCGGATATTCCCGTCGTGGGCCCCTCTCTGGTCGCCGGAAAACAGGGCCGATTCCCGGCCGGGCGGATCCCGTCTCCGGCCGCGACAATCAATGAGGTGATTTTCCGTCCCTGAATCTTTGAATTCGAGATCACCTGATCCGTCCATCCGGAATTACGGAAACAGATCTTCTCGACGTCAAAGGTTCACGGGGCGTTAACTTTCATTTACATCGATCTTGACTCAAGGCTGCAAACATCCTACCTTGATCTTCGAACACGGCGCGGAACACCGCGCTTTCTCAGGGACCGTGACCGTTTCACCCCCCAGCGAATCGACGGGAAGGTTCGATGCGAAGAATATTGTCCGGGGCGTCGCGGGAGGGCTCACCTCCGGCCGAAAGCAGGACCAGGGCCAGGAGCCGACGCCGGTACGGAAGGCCGTCGTTCGCGCTGCGCGCGTTCATGGCCGCCGTCGTGACGCTCTTCGTCTTCCCCGGTGTCGCCTTCGCGGCCCCGCCCTCCGCCCTCGACTGGGCGGCCCCGTGGCCCGACCGCATCTACGAGCCGGGTTTCGACTACGACGGCGACGGCTGCTATCCCACCCCGGCCATCGGGCGTGACGGGACGATCGCCCCGGGCCTGGCCCTGGGCGGCGCCGAGAACGGCCAGTGCCGCGACTCGTGGGACCTGGACAACACCAACGCCTACTCCCGCGTCAAGTGCAACAACGGCTGGTGCGCGTACATGTACGCGCTCTACTTCGAGAAGGACCAGGCGGCCCTTGGGCCTGGCAGCGCCGGGCACAGGCACGACTGGGAGCACGTCGTCGTGTGGGTGCAGGGCGAGTGGGGCATATACGTCTCGACGTCCGCGCACGGCAGGTACACCACCCGCCACAGAAACAACGTGCCGTGGGACGAGACCGGGAAACACCCGCTGGTCGTTTATCACAAGGACGGCATCAGCACGCACTGTTTCCGGCACGCGGGTTTCGGAGAGCGGCCGGAGAACCACAAGGGATCGTGGCAGTGGCCTCCGTTGATCGGCTGGGACAACTACCCGCCCGGATTCCGCGACAAACTGGTCAACCACAATTTCGGTAGCGCCAGTTTCGGGCTCAAGGACGGTTCGTTCGAATGGGAGCTCTCAAAGGCATTGCCCGCCGGGATTCCCTTCGATCCCTACGCCTGATCCGGACGACAACGGGTTGGTGCTGAGAGCGCGCACCTCGGATCCCCGCCCCTGGAAACGCCTCACTCTTTCATCGATCGAGAAGGCGGCCGAGGGGGCGGGAGAACGATCGGCGCTCTCCCGGCCATCAGTCCCGCAAAGCCACACCGGCCGTCCCGTACAGCCACGCCGTCTAGCGCACGTGGAGCTACGACGGTTGGTAGCAGCAGAGCCGTCCGGTCCGGATCGTCAGGCGCAGTTCCTCGCCCAGCACCGGGTCGGCGGCGGCGACACGGGTGACGGCGCGCCGGAGGGCCTTGCCGACCGAGACGCGGGCGCGTTCCTCGTTGCCGGTGAAGTTCCTGGCCCGTCCGGCCAGGCCGGTCGCGGACGCCAGCTCGTCGATCAGCCAGTCGCGCTCGGCCCGCACCCGCTCGGCCCGGACGACGTCGTTGGCCGCCTCGTACCCGTCGATCTCCTCCTGCAGCAGCGACAGCCGCCCGCGGTACGCCCTGACGGCCTCCTCGTCCAGGGTCGGCTGGGCGGTCGCGCCACCGGCGTCCACGGCCGCCGCGCCGTGCGGCACCGGGCCGGCGGCCAGCTCGACGGCCGGGATCTCGTACCGCGGATTGGCCAGCAGGACCGCCAGGTAGGCCATCCCCAGGCTGTGCTCGACGTGCGCGCTCCGCGCGCCCAGCCCGATCCGCCATCGGCGCCCCTCGCGCCGGCACTCCAGGAGGGGCCGCCGCCCGTCGCGCCCGGCAGCGGTGACCTCGGCGCGCGGTCCCAGTTCACCGGGCAGGACCATGCCCAGCTCGGCCGCCTCCCTCGTGGCGGCCTCCAGTTGCCTGCCCGCCTCGGCGGCGTCCCCGGCCCCGGCCCGGAGCGACAGCGCCCGGGCCTACCGCACGCGCGACAGGACCGCCGCCGGCCAGTGCCCCATGGCCAGGTTGTCCCGTACGGCCATCCGCAGATGCTCGGCCGCCCGCTGGGCGTCGCCCATGGTCAGCGCGGCCACGCCCAGCGCGTGCCGGGTGGAGCCGAAGCACGCGACACCGAGACTGGCGACCGCGGGAAGCCCTGCGAAAGGGCCGAGCAGCTCGTAGGCCGCCGCCGAGACCTCGGTGTCCCCCAGCAGGTGCGCGGCCTCCACGACACCGTGCATGGTCACCAGCCAGCTGCTGGACCGTGGCAGCAGGGCCAGGTCGCCGCCCCGCAGCCGTGCCAGCGCGCCGGCCGCCCGCCGGTGGTCCCCGGCGGTGGCCGCGGCGACCGCCGGCGCGGCCAGGTAGGAGTTGTCCACGGCGCTGAGCGTCGGCGAGTTCACCTCCTCGGCCAGCATCGGGACCAGCTCGGCGATGCGGCCCTGGTACCAGCGGATGGCCACCATCTGCGCGCCGTACCAGCCGGCGGCGTCGGCGTCACCGGCCCGCCTCCCCCGTTCGGCGCAGGCGGCCGCCTCGGTCTCGGTCTCCTCCAGCCGTCCCGCCCGGATGCCGAGCATCACGTCGATCGCCCGTACCACGAACCCGACCGCCAGGTGGTCCCGCCGGGCCAGCAGCCCGCGCAGCTCCGCCAGGTGGCGTTCCGCGTGCGGGTCCGCGTCGAGAACGTGGTCGACGGTGCGCCACAACAATCCCATCAGCAGGTCGCCGCTGCAGGAGGTCCGGAAACCCGCGGTGATCAGCTCCCGGGCGAGCCCGTGACGCGTCTCGCTCTGGCCGGGGCCCAGCAGGCAGTGGTGGGCCAGGCTGAGCGCCTCGCTCCACGCCGCCGGATCTCCCGACCGCCTGGCCTCCTCCAGCAGGGCGAGAATGCCGGCGTGCCCGCCCGACCGGTAGTCGGCCTCGGCGGCCAGCCGTACCCTGAGCCGGAGGGCGAGTGGCGACCGGGGTCCACCAGCGACAACGCGTGCCGCAGGCGCGCCTCGACCGACGCGGCGGCCATGACACCGCGGTGCTCGTGCACCCACAGGCCGGACAGTCCCAGCGCCGCGAAGGCCATCGCCCGGCCGTCGCCGTCGCTCTCGGCCACGCGGTACGCCGCGTCGAAGCACTCCCGGCCGGACCGCAGGTCACCCTCGGCGCACCGGGCCCGCACCCCGCCGAGGAACAGCGACCCGATCTCGCTCCCCGCCGTCGTCTCCCCGTGGTACGGCAGGCAGCCATCGGCACGGGACCCCCGGGAGTCGGGGCTCCTACGCCCTCTGCCGGCCTTGTCATGACCCGGGTCATGGACGGCACGAACGTCGTGGACGTCATAGGTGCCGTGGACGTCGTGGATGTCATGGGCGTCGCGGACGTCATAGATGCCGTGGATGTCATGGGCGTCGCGGACGTCATGGGCGTCGTGGACCAGGAGCAGCGGCCGGCGATCCACGGCGTGCCTCAGCTCGCGGTGAGGCGGGACACATGCCCCTCCGGGGCGGCGGGCGAGACGAGGGCCGCACGATCGGCGGCGACCGTGGCGATCTCCACAGCGGCGGGCATGTCGGTGACTCCTCGGATCGGCGTGCGATCAGGCTGCCGCCGGGTGGTTGCACTCGTCTTACAACATCCTTGCGGGGGAATCGTCATACCTGTCGCACGACCTCACCGGGGTCCGGGCACCCGTGGCACCCACCGTCCGTCCGGTTTCACGGTCTCGGGGACGGCATGCCGCGACGGCCCCGCGCCCCGGTACGTCCGGGCCCGCGAAGCCGTCGCCTGCCTGCCCCTCCCCGCTGACGGCTCAGTGGGGAGGGGCCGTTCACCCCCGGCCCGAGGTCCGGGATCAGTAACGGCCGTGCACCGTGTTCGTCCTCTTCGTCATGCGGGAGTACCCGGGGGCGGTGAGGATGACCTTGGCGTAGACCTCGTCGCCGGCACCCTCGAACGAGGAGTCGTCCTCGTCGAGGAGGGAGCACCGGATCGTGGGGACGGAGAGGATGATCAGCCCTCCCCCGTTCCGGTCCGATCCCACGCTCAGCTGCGCGTCGCCCGCCCTGTACAGCCGGTTGTCGTAGACGGCCTCCTCGCCCCAGATCTCGACCTGGGCCCTCGCGCCGTTGTCGACCAGGTACTGCGCCTGAGCCTGCGTCATTCCGACCTTGCCGAAGGTGAGGACCCGGCAACCGGCCGCCTCCTTGGTGATCGTCAGCCGGGCGGTCAGGACGCCCGGTATGTCATCGGCCTGGGCCGGCGTGGCCGCGAGACCCACGCCCAGCGCCGTGGCGACGCCCAGCGCGGCGGCCAGGCGGGCGATCCTCTTGACTGCGGACATCGTCGTTCCTCCGGTGTTCGTCAGGGCCGGGCCGGTGGTCATCCGGGCCGGGCCGGTGGTCATCCGGGCTGGATCGGTGGTCATCCGGGCTGGATCCGCGTTCATCCGGGCGGGACCGGTGCCCGCCGGAGCGGGAGCGGTGTCCGTCAGGACCAGGGTCGCGTTCATCCGGACCGCACCGAGGTCCGGCCGGGCCGGTGCCGGCGCGACTGCCTGCGCGCCTTGACGTAGCGGTTGGTCGCGGGAAACCAGCACGTCACGACGGCCGCCAACACGCTCAGGACGGCCAGGGCCGCGAGGCCCCCGTTGATCGGGGACACCATGTCCGTGAGGCCCCGTAACCCGAAGAGGACGACCGCGGGGGTGAGGACGCTCAGGACGACCCGGGCCCACGTCCTGCCCTCGCGGACGGGCAGCAGGAGCAGGAAGAGGATCACCCCGAGGAAGATCCAGACGTACGCCCTGGCCTGCAGGGAGCCGAACGCGGCCTCCACCGCGGTGTCCACGACGGAACTCATGGCCTCCGAGCCGGCCTCGATGCCGAGCTCGTCGCGCACGTAGTCCCGCAGCAGGCTCCTGCCCGCGATCAGGGAGAACGCCGCCGACGCCAGCATGGACACCGCCGTCACCGCGGTGGCCAGGGTGGCGGCCGACAGCGTCCCGGGCCTGCGGGGTTCGTACGCGCCACCGCCTGTCATCTGGTGCGCGGAGGGGATGTGGTCACTCATTCGTGTTCCTTTCAATGGTTTCGTGCGATTCACCCGCCCCACGGCCACCCGCCCTACGGACCACCACCCGCCGTACAGTCACCTGCCGTACGGAGAGGGGTCGTCGGAGACCTCGGAGCGGACGGCCGATGAGCACTCGACGGCGTCCATGCTCCTTGGGCGCGCGGGTCACCCCGCCGCCCGGGGCGGTGCGGTCCGCGAACGGTTCCCGGCCGGGAGGCCGCGCGGCACCGTCCCTGGAAACACGAGGGCCCTGACCTGTTCACACAGGTCAGGGCCCTCGGCGGAACGCGTTCGTCACCCGCCGGCCGCGTCACCGGCCTCCCCGGCGTCCACGGCCTCCCAGCGCAGCAGGTCTCCCGGCTGGCATTCCAGCACCTCGCAGAGCGCGGCGAGCGTCGTGAAGCGCACCGCCTTGGCGCGTCCGTTCTTGAGCACCGCCAGGTTGGCGGGCGTGATCCCGACGCGGTCCGCGAGCTCGCCCACGGACATCTTCCGCTTGGCCAGCATCACGTCGATGTCGACGGTGATCGGCATCAGATCACCTCCTCCAGCTCGGCCCGCATCTTCGCCGCCTCGACGTCGCGCGCGACGGCCTGGGCGAGCAGCGTCCGCAGCACGAGGACGATGAGCGCGACCCCCAGGATCGCCACGACGACGCCGCAGATCAGGAGGACCACGCCCGGGGCGACCGGTTCGCCCGGTGCCAGCAGGACCGCGAACGCGAACACCAGGAGGGCCGCCGCCACGAGCGCGCCGATCACGATGTGCACGTACCGGAAGGCCGCGTGGGAGAACACGGTGCCGCGTCGCACCATCGTCACCAGCCTCCACACGCAGACCAGGATGACCTGGACCGTCACGACGCCCAGGACCGTGAGCACGAGAAGCGGGGTGCGCAGGTACGCGAACTCCGCGTTGAGCCCCTCCAGGTCGGCGGCCAGCAGCGGCACCATCACCGTCTGCACGAACACCGACCCGGCGAGCAGCCCCACGAGCACGACGCGCAGCGCGAGCACTGTCAACTTCCCCATCATCTCCCCTTCGATCGACTAGCGATGGAAATGTATCGATATTCGATAGGAGAAGCAACACGAAGGGACGGCCGGGGAGGTGAGACTCCGGTACCGGAGCTCCAGGGCCTCGCTTTCCGAGATCGCCGAAACGCCCGCGCGAGTCCGGTCTCGCGCGGGCATCCGGGGACGGCCGGACCGGGAACCCTAGGGCGCCGTGACCCGCAGGTCGTCGAGGGTCGCGATGCTCGAGTGCATGCGGAGGCCGACCTTGCCGGTCGTCAGCTCGGCGGCGGGGGCTGTCCAGGTGAGTACCTGGTTCCCGTCGACGAAGCCGGTGACGGCCGAGCCGGACACGCTCACCTTGAGCGTGCGGAACGCGCCGGGGACGATCGGGACGGAGGCGCCGGCGACCTTGGTCAGCGTGCCGCCGACCTTCTTGTACAGGTCGGCGGTGTCGGTGCCGTCGTTGAGCCGGAACAGGTAGAAGTTGGCGGGGTCTGCGTACCGGAAGACCAGGCCCGCGTTGGCGCTCGCGTTGTCCAGCCGGACGCGCCCCTGGACGGTGTAGTCGGCCCAGGTGGCGGAGCCGGTGACGGCGAGGCTCTCCACGGCGGCGGTGGAGGTCTGGGAGTACGCGCCGTTCGCGACCGACCACGACCCGCCGCCGCTCGTCCAGCCCGCCGCGTCGCCGTCGCCGAAGTCGTCCGACAGCAGGGTGGTGACGGGGGCCGCGGCCGACTCGTGCGCGCCCCGGTCGGGAGAGCCCTGGTAGAGCGCGGTCCCGAAGAAGTCCTGGGCGCCGGGCGAGGGGACCGCGACGCCACTGTCGACCCCGGGCGAGCCCGGCTGGAGCCTGTAGGCGCCCGCGGAGGCCAGTCCGGACGCGCCGCCCGGCGTGACGAACTGCGGACTGGCGATGATCTTGTGCGGGTCGTTGGGCTGGCCGGCGTTGGTGCCCGAGTAGAGGTTGTGGTCGTAGGTGACGTTGCCGCTGATGCTGTAGGCGCCGCTCCCCTGGTTCACGAAGATGTTGTTCGTGTAGGCCACCTTGCCGGTCGACGTCCCGGTCATCTGGCCGGTCTGCCCGGCCGAGCGGTAGAAGACGTTGTTGTGGACCTTCAGGTCACCCGACCCGCTGACCAGGTGGAACACCCCGACGCTGCGGTCCAGGTCGTTCTGGGAGATGTTGTAGCGGAACACGTTGTCGTCGGTCTGGTCCATGACGAGCAGCGTGCCGCCCTCGTTGTCCTGGCTGTAGTTGTACTGGTAGACGCTGCGGTAGACCCGCTGGTCGAAGTCCCAGGGCTGGCCGTCGCCGTCGAGCTTGCGGGTGCGGAAGGCCTGGTTGAACTGGAAGACCGCGTCGGTCGTGGCGTACATCCACTGCGCGGCGACGACCGCGATGTCGTCGAGGTAGGGCAGGGTCGAGGTGGTCGACTCGCCGATCCGGTCGGTGGTGTTGCGCTCGACGAGCGGGGCGAGCCCGGACCGGACGAGGATCCCGTCGCGGTGGATCCGGGTGACGGTGTTGCCGCGGATCACCAGGTTCCTGAAGGCGTCGAGGTCGTGCGCCCAGGTGGTGTTGAGCAGCGCGTCGGTCATGGTCTGGATGCCGGTGTCGGCGACGTTGTCGACGGTGTTGCCCTCGATGAGCACGTCCGTCCAGGTGCTCTCGGGGCCGGTCGCGGTCCCGCGGGCGTGGAAGTTGATCCCGCCGGTCCGGCGGTCGGTGCCGAACACGTCGTGGATGTAGGTGTTCCTGACGTGGATGTGGGTGAAGTCCCCCGCCCCGGCGCCCTCGCCGACGACGAGGACCCCGCTGCGCCGCCGGTCGGTGGGCTGCTGCCCGCTGGTGATCTCCAGCCCGCCGATCTCCCAGTGCGAGACGTTCTTCAGCCGTACCCCGAAGCCCTCGCCGTCGACGGCCGTGTCGGCGAAGTCGATGCGGGGCTTCGCGCCGGTGCCGTACTGGCCGAGGACGATCGGCGCCCCGGCCGCGCCCGAGCCGCGCAGGTCGAGGTACTGGCCGGTCCACACGCCGCCCGACCTGAGCAGGATGCTGTCACCCGGGCCGAAGGTCTGGGCGTTGACCTTGCCGAGCGTCTTCCAGGCGGCCGAGGTCGAGGTCCCGGCCGCGCCGTCGGAGCCACCGGCCGCGTCGACGTAGTAGGTGGTCCCGGCGGCGCGGCGAGTGGCGCGGGAGGTGGTGTGGGAGACGGTTCCGGTGGCGTCGGTGCCGTGGACGGTCTTGGTCGTACGGGCGGCGTCGGCGCCGTGGACGGTCGCGGCCACCTGGACGGACTGGGCCGCGTGGGCGGACTGGGCCGCGTGGGCGGGCTGGGGCAGGAGCAGGGCGGCGGCGAGCGCCAGGACGGCCGAGGTGTTGGGGAGCCCCACGCTGATACCTCTGATTCGTATTAGTAATATCTGACCTGCGGAAACATCCGTGCCCCCGATTCGTAACGGGAAGATAATCCGCGATCTTCGCGGCCGTCAAGAGCAGATTTCCGGCACGTTTCAAGATTCTTTCGCCGAGAGTGTTGACAGCACCCCGTCCGGCTTGCAACGGTTTCGCCAATACGAATCAGCCAGCCACCCTCTCTTGGCTGTTCCCCCTCAACTGATACGAATCAGGAGATCGCGATGGACGGAGTTCGGCGCCGGGCCCGTCAGTCCGACGTGGCCAAGCTCGCGGGTGTCTCCCAGGCGACGGTCTCCGCGGTCATCAACGGCCGGGGCCCGGAGACCGGGATCCCGGAGCCGACCGTCCAGCGCGTCCTGGAGGCGGTACGCCAGCTCGGCTACGTCGCCAACCCGGCGGCTCGCAGCCTGCGCGGGAAGCGCAACCGGCTGCTCGGCGTCTACACCTTCGAATCCATTTTCCCGCTCGACCAGCTGGACTTCTACCACGAGTTCCTGGTCGGCATCGAGCAGCAGGCCGTCGCCGACGGCTACGACCTGGTGCTGTTCGCCTCCACCGAGGACCTGAACGGCCGCCGCCGGGTCTACAGCGACGGGGTGAACCGGCTCGCGCTCGCGGACGGCAGCGTGCTGCTCGGCGTCGAGCCCGGCTCCACCGAGCTGGCCAGGCTCGCCGCCGAGGGATATCCCTTCGTCCACATAGGGCGCAGGAGCGTTCCCGGCACCGAGGTAGCCTGGGTCGGCGCCGACTACGCCAGCGCCACCAGGGACATCGTGGGCAGGCTCGCCGCGCTGGGCCACCGGCGCGTCGCCTACATCACCGGACCCGACCGGATGGAGGTCTTTCTCGACAAGGAGGCCGGCTACCGGGCCGGCTGCGCCGACGCGGGGCTGCCCGAGCTGATGTACGTCATGTCGCAGCTCGACCCGGCCTGGGTCGACGCCGCGCACGCCGGCGGCGTCACCGCCGTCCTGGCCGAGAACGAGCCCCTGGCCAGGCAGCTCGTCGCCGCGCTGGGCGAGCGCGGCCTGGCCGCTCCCGCGGACATGTCGGTGGTCGTCCTGGTGACGATGACCGAGAGCGGCTGGAGCAACCTGCGGATCCCCCGCAACGAGATGGGGCGGGGCGCGGTGAAGATGCTCACCCGCATCCTGGCCGGTTCCGACACCCCCGACGCCCCCGGCGACCACCAGCAGCTGCTGCCCTGCGGCCTCCCCGAGGATCACATGATCGGCCCGCCCAGAACCTGACCACAGGCCACGTGATCGGCCTCGGAAACCGACCACAGGCCACGTGATCGACCTCAAAGCCCGACCACGGGTCGCATGATCGGCCTCGGAAACCGACCACGGGTCACGCGGCCCGACTCCCCCCAGAGCCTGACCCACAACCGAATACTCCCGGCTCCCGGCGGTCCAGCGCCGGGAGACGACCTTCCACACTCCAAAACCCCGTATTCCGAAACCCCCCATACTCCGAAACAGGAGAAAATCATGATCACCAACCGGTGGACAGCCGTCAACAGGCGTGGATTCCTCGCCGCCGCGGTCAGCGCGGGTGTTCTCATCGCCGCGACGGCCTGCGGGACGGGCGGCGGAGGCAGCGGGAGCGGCGGCGGGGACACGGCCGGCACGTTGACCGTCTGGTTCCCCGGCAACTCCGCCCCGGAGATCGAGCTCGTCACCAAGAAGCTGGTGCCGGAGTTCGAGTCGGCGAACAAGACGAAGGTCCAGGTGACCTTCGTCGACTGGGCCCAGATGTCGCCCAAGCTCAACGCCGGTTTCGCCGGCAACAACGCCCCCGACGTGTTCGGCCACGGCCCGGCCGTCGCCGCCGGTTTCGCCGCGGCCAAGCGGATCGAGCCGCTCGACGCCCGGATCGCCGCCCTGTCCGAGGAGGACAGGACCGACCTCGCGCCCTACCTGGCGGGTGGCCAGGTGGCCGGCGGACAGTACCTGATCCCGCTGGGCGGCAACGGCGTCCTCGTCGCGTACCGCAAGGACCTGCTGGAGAAGGCCGGGGTCGCCGAGCCGACCACCTGGGCGGAGGCCGCCGAGGCGGCGAAGAAGCTGACGGTCAAGGAGGGTGGAGCGATCCAGCAGTCGGGCCTGATGCTCCAGTCCGCCAAGATCCAGCGGGTGCAGAGCTTCCAGGCGCTGATCGGCTCGGAGGGCGGCGAGCTGCTCTCGGCCGACGGCAAGGAGGTCACCTGGAACTCGCCGGAGGGTGTGAAGGCGCTGGAGTACTTCGCCGGGCTCCACAACGGCGACGACAAGGTCAGCGACCAGGTCGGCCTCGACTTCGCCAACCAGCCCGCCGGGCAGAACCCGCTCGCCACCGGCAAGGCGGCGATGGTCACCGCGACCAACGGGCAGATGCTCCAGATGGTCAAGGCCGTACCCGACCTCGCCTCGAAGGTCGGGGTGCTGCCCCCGCTGAAGGCCGTCGACGCCAAGACCTTCGGCGGGGCGACCACCGGCCTGTTCGTCAACGCCGACTCGAAGAAGAAGGACCTCGCCTGGAAGTTCGTCGAGTTCATGGTCTCCAAGGGCGTGAACGAGCGGTACGCCGAGACCGTCGGCGGGCTGCCGGTGCGCGCCTCGGCCGCCCAGGGCGCGTACGTCACCGGGCAGCCGCTGCTGAAGCCGTTCATCGACGCCGCGCCCGCGTACGTGGGCAGCCCGAACGTCCCGGCCTGGGTGCAGGTCCGTGACGTGCTCGACAAGCACCTGGAGACGGCGCTCGCCGGGAAGGCGACCGCGAAGCAGGCGCTGGACGACGCGGCGGCCGAGGCCGGGCCGCTGCTCGCGGCCCAGTGATGGCGGCTCAGTGATGGCGCTCCTCAGCAAGCACGGCACCCAGCACGGCAAGTCCCGGCCCGTGGCGTCGCCGCGGGCCGGGTCCCGGGGAGGGGGCCCGACCGGCCGGCGCAAGCTCGTCGGCCTCGCCTTCACCGCCCCGGTCCTGGCGTACATGGCGATCTTCCAGCTGTTCCCGGTGCTGTACGGGTTCTACCTGAGCTTCACCAGCTACAGCCCGCTCGACCGCGGCGCGCCGCAGCTGGTCGGCGCCGACAACTACGCGGCGCTGTTCGGCTCGGCGGACTTCCTGAAGTCCCTGCGGGTGACCGCCCAGTTCGTCGCGGAGGTGCTGCCGTTCGCGGTCGGCATCGCGCTCGGGCTGGCGTTGCTGGCCAACCGGAAGATACCCGGCATCGGGCTGTTCCGGGCCGGGCTGTTCCTGCCCCGCATCGTCCCGCTGACGGCCGTCAGCCTGGTGTGGCTGTGGATGTACTCCCCCGACGGCTGGTTCAACGACCTCGCGGGCTCGCTGGGCCTCGCCCCGCACAACTGGCTCCTCGACGAGGACACCGCCCTGCACTCGGTCGCGGTCATGCGGATCTGGAAGGCCCTCGGCGGCAACATGGTGCTGTTCCTGGCCGGGCTCCAGTCGATCCCGGTCACCCTGTACGAGGCCGCGAAGATGGACGGCGCGAACGCCTGGGCCCGGTTCCGGCACGTGACGCTGCCCGGCCTGCGGCCGGTGATGGTCTACGTGGTCACGATCAACATCGTCTACCTGTCGCAGTCGTTCGCCGAGATCTTCATCCTCACCGGCGGCGGGCCGCTCGGCTCGACGACGACGACCAACTACCTGATCTATCAGGAGGCGTTCCAGAACAACCGGTTCGGCTCCGCCAGCGCCATGGCGTTCGTCCTGTTCGCGGCCATCTTCGCCTTCGCGCTCGTCGCGATGCGCGGGAACGGGCGGAAGTGATGCGCAGACCAGGATCGATCCTCGCGCTGGTCATCGCCACGGTGCTGGTGCTCGTGCCGTTCTGGTGGATGGTCTCGATCGCCTTCAAGCCCGAGTCCGAGGTGTTCTCCTCCGACCCGAGGCTGCTGCCGCAGAACCCGGTCCTCGACAACTTCTCGACCGCCCTGGACGCGGGCAACCTCGGCACGGCGATGACGAACTCGCTGATCGTCGCCCTGCTGGTCGTCGTCGCCAACTGCGTGTTCGCGCTGCTGGCCGGGTACGCCTTCGCCAAGCTGCCCTACCGGGGGAGCAACGCGATCTTCATGACGATCGTCGCGACCACGATGGTCCCGGTGGCGGTGACCCTCATCCCGCTGTTCCTGATCGCCAAGGGGATCCCGCTGGCGGGCGGGAACGACATCACCGGGCAGGGCGGCTCCGGGCTGCTCGACTCGCTGGCCGGGCTCACCCTGCCGCACCTGATCGGGCCGCTCAACGTCTTCCTCGCCCGGCAGTACTTCCTCGGGCTCCCCGACGAGCTGGGCGAGGCCGCCCGGGTCGACGGCGCGAGCGAGTTCAGGCTCTTCTGGAAGATCTACCTGCCGCTGGCGAAGCCGCTGGTCGCGACCGTCGCGGTGTTCGCCTTCACCGCCGTCTGGGACGACTTCCTCTGGCCGCTCGTCGTGACGAGCTCGCCCGAGACGCAGACCGTCCAGCTGGCGCTGAGCAAGTTCCTGACCGGCGGGAACGTCGCCTACGGGCCCGCCATGGCCGGTTCGGTGCTGGTACTGCTGCCGATCCTGGCCGTCTTCGTCTTCAACCAACGCAGTTTCGTCGCCGGCCTGTCCGAGGGCGGCGTGAAGGGATGATCATGCAGGAGACACACGCGCCGGTGCTGGTGGTCGGAGGGGGCCTCGGCGGTGTCGCCGCGGCGCTGACCGCCGCGAGGCTCGGCCGGCGGGTGGTGCTCACCGAGGAGACCGACTGGCTGGGCGGCCAGCTGACCAGCCAGGCGGTCCCGCCGGACGAGAACCCGTGGATCGAGTCGCGGTACGCCTCGCCGAGCTACCGCAGGCTGCGCCAGGGCGTCCGCGACCACTACCGCCGCAACTACCCGCTCCGCGCCTCGGTGGCCGCGCAGCGCCTGCTCAACCCGGGTCTCGGCGTGGTGAGCGGATTGTGCCACGAGCCGCGGGCGGCGCTGGCCGTGATCGAGGAGATGCTCGCGCCGTACCGCACCGCCGGGCTGCTCACCGTCCTGCTGCGGCACACGCCCGTGGCGGCCGAGGTGACGGGCGACCGGGTCGAGGCGGTCACCTTCACCCGGCCCGACGGGACCGAGCTGGTCGTGGCGGCCGACTACGTCGTGGACGCCACCGAGCTCGGCGACCTGCTGCCGCTGGCCGGGGTCGAGCACGTGATCGGCGCGGAGGGCGTCGCCGACACCGGGGAGCTCCACGCCGCCCCGGTGGCGAACCCCCTCGACCAGCAGGCCGTCAGCTGGTGCTTCCCGCTGGAGTACCGGCCGGGCGAGGACCACACGATCGACCGCCCGGCGGGCTACGACCACTGGCGTACCCACAAGGCCCCGTTCTGGCCCGGCCCCCAGCTGTCGTGGACGGACGTGGAGCCGATCGACCTTTCCGTACGATCGCGCGGCCTCTTCCACGACAACGGGCACATCCCCGGAAAGCACGACCTGTGGCACTTCCGCCGCATCGTCGCCGCGGAGCAGTACGAGCCCGGCACCATCTCGCACGACGTCACCCTGGTCAACTGGCCGCAGATCGACTACTGGGACCATCCGCTGATCGGTCCCGGCGCGGACCGGGAGGCCGCGCTGGCGGGAGCCCGCGACCTGTCGCTGTCGTTCCTGTACTGGATGCAGACCGAGGCCGGATACCCGGGCCTGCGGCTGCGTCCCGATCTCGTCGGGACCGAGGACGGCCTGGCCAAGGCGGTGTACGTCCGGGAGTCGCGGCGGATCAAGGCCGAGTTCACCGTGCTGGAGCAGCACGTCGGGGTGGAGGCGCGCGGCGCGCTCGCCGGGTCGGAGGTGTTCGCCGACTCGGTCGGGCTCGGCTCCTACCGGATCGACCTGCACCCCAGCACGTCCGGCCGCACCTACGTGGACGTCGACTGCTACCCGTTCCAGATCCCGCTCGGCGCGCTGCTGCCCCAGCGCGTCGACAACCTGCTGCCCGCCAACAAGAACATCGGCACCACCCACGTCACCAACGGCTGCTACCGGCTCCACCCCGTCGAGTGGAGCATCGGCGAGGCCGTGGGCGCGCTCGCCGTCCAGGCCCTCGCCACCGACCTGCCGCCGCGCAAGATCCGCGCCGACCCGGCCAGGCTCGCCGACTTCCAGCGGACGCTCACCGACACCCTCGGCGTCACCCTCGCCTGGTCGCAGGAGATCAGGTCCACCCCGTGCGGCCGCCAGCCCGCCGTACCCCAGCTCGTAGAGGACTGAGATGACCGCGCGACCACCCCGCGCGACCGCCGACCCGCAGCCTGTAGAGGACTGACATGACCGCAGCAACCGGCCTGGCCTTTCCCCCCGGGTTCGTCTGGGGCGCCGCCTCCGCCGCCTACCAGATCGAGGGCGCCGCCCGCGAGGACGGGCGCGGACCGTCGATCTGGGACACCTTCTCCCGTACGCCGGGACGGGTGGTCTCCGGGCACACCGGCGACGTCGCCTGCGACCACTACCACCGCTATTCCGACGACGTCGAGCTCATGAGGTCGCTCGGCCTGGCCGCCTACCGGTTCTCCGTCGCCTGGCCGCGCATCCAGCCGGACGGCTCGGGCCCGGTCAACCCGCACGGCCTCGACTTCTACGACCGCCTCGTCGACTCTCTGCTCGCCGCGGGCATCGACCCGTACGTGACGCTCTACCACTGGGACCTGCCCCAGGCGCTGGAGGACCGGGGCGGCTGGACGGCCCGCGACACCGCGTACCGCTTCGCCGACTACGCCTCGGCCGTGCACGCCCGCCTCGGCGACCGCGTCCGCACCTGGACGACGCTCAACGAGCCCTGGGTCGCGGCCTTCCTCGGGTACGGCAGCGGCGTCCACGCCCCCGGCAGGACCGACGCGGGCGACGCCTTCCGCGCCGCCCACCACCTGCTCCTCGCGCACGGCCTCGGCACCCGGGCGCTGCGCGAGGCCGGTGCCCGCGAGCTCGCCCTCACCCTCAACCTCTCCCCCGCCGTCGGCGACCCGGCCGCGGCCGAACGCGTCGACCTGCTGCTCAACCGCCAGTTCCTCGACCCGGCCCTGTGCGGGGAGATGCCCGAGGACCTGTTGAAGATCATCGACCGGCACGCGGGCCTCGACCACCTGCGTGACGGCGACCTCACGCTGATCCACCAGCCGATCGACCTGCTCGGCATCAACTACTACTGCCCCCAGTACGTCGCCGACGCCCCCGGCACCCCCGCCGACCCCGCCTGGCCGGGCAGCGAGGACATCTCGTTCGTCCACCCCGGCGGCCCCAGCACCGCGATGGGCTGGCCCATCGACCCGGCGGGGCTCACCACCCTGCTGACCCGGCTGTCCCGCGACTATCCCTCGGTGGGCCTGCTCATCACCGAGAACGGCGCGGCCTTCGACGACGCCACCCCCTCGGACGGCAGGGTCGCCGACCCGGACCGCGTCGCCTACCTCGACTCCCACCTCAGGGCGGCCCACGCCGCCCTGGCCGAGGGCGCGGACCTGCGCGGCTATCTCGTCTGGTCCATCCTCGACAACTTCGAGTGGGCCGAGGGCTACCACAAGCGCTTCGGCATCGTCCACGTCGACTTCACCACCCAGCGACGCGTGCCGAAGGACAGCGCCCTGTGGTACCGCGACCTCGTCACCACCGGGGTGATCCCCGACGTGGCCGCCGGCTGAGCATTGGCAGTGGGCAGTCCCTCACGGCGACCGGCGCGTCCACGTACGCGCCGGTCGCCACGAGGTCCTCGGCGACCACAGCCCCGCCCTCACCGTCATCATCACCGGCATCTACCACGAAGCCTGGCTCCTGGAGATCGAAGCGGTCGCGGCGGCCTGAGGGCGGACGGGACGCAGGCAGGACGGCAGGACGCAGCCCGAGCACGGACGGGACGCGAGCGGGCCAGGCCCGGCGCGGCCTGAGCGCGAGCGGGACGCGGGCGAGGTTCAGGTGAGGCGCCCTGCCGTTCGGGCCAGGCGAAACAGCCTCGAAAAGCGAATCAGGCCAGACGAAACAGCCTCGGGAAGCGAACTATCCGCCCGAAATATGGAGAAACGGTATCTCCTCACCCGCGGCACCCGGTGGTGCTCTGAAGGTGTTCTCCTTCCCGCCCCTGAGGAGCCACCTGTGAGGAGTCACCCGTGAAGACCCGCCGATTACACGCCGCAGCCGTGCTCGCCGTGGCACTGGGCGCCGCTACCCTGGCCGGCGCGGCCCCCGCCGTCGCCACCACCACCGCCCCTCAGACCGGCACCGCGTCCGCCGCCGGAGCGCACTTCCTCGCGATCCCGTCCATGGTCACGAGGGGCCCCTACCAGACCCCGGGCGAGTGCGAGGCGGCACGGCTGGCCGCGATCGCCCGCGGGGAGAACGTGCTGCCAGGCTGCTCCTACGAGGACAGGTGGGAAGACGTGCCGGAGTGGTCGCAGGACGGTTACTACTACTACGTGCTCCGCTGAGCTCCAGCAGGTGATCGGGCACGCCCTCGCCCGCTTTCCAGCCATCGGGAGTCCCCATGAGAATCCGCCGAACATCCGCCGCGGTCGCACTCGCAGTGGCGCTGGGCACCGGCGTCACTGTCACCGCCACACCCGCCGCCGCGTACACGCACGCGCACGCGTATGCCACCGTCATCGGCTACTACCCCAGCGCCGCCAGCTGCCACCAGTTCGGCCAGCAGGGCGTGACCAACGGCACGTGGCCCTGGTACACCTGCTTCCAGTCGGGCAGCGTCTGGGCCCTCCAGGTGCCCTGGTAGACCTTCGCGAGTCCCGGGCGAGCGGCGTGGATCTCCGGACGACCCCGCCGTCCGCCCGGCCATCGGCCGCGCGGACTCCAGGACGGCGGCCCACTCCACCGGGCACGCCCCGGGCACCGGCCCGGAACGACAACACCGCCCCACCCCATCAGCGGCGCGGCACGACGACGCCACCCCACCTCACCCCATCACCTATGCGGCACGACGACGCCATCCCGGCCCGAGTTCCGGTGTGTTCCAGGGGCCGTCGCGACAACGGCGAGCCGTTCTCGTGCCGTGGCACCTACGCGCCGGCGTCGTCGGCCAGGCGCTGGAGATAGCCCGCGAACCGCCGCCGGTCCTGCTCGGCCCAGGAGGCGGTCAGCTCCTCGAACACCCGGCGCTGCCAGTGCCTGGCCCCTTCCAGCAACTCCTGCCCGCTCTCCGTGAGCCGCAGGGAGGCGCGGCGCCGGTCGCGTTCGGAAGTGGCGCGGGCGAGGTAGCCCGCCTCGACCGCGTCCCTCACCATGCGGCTGGCGCCCGAATGGTCAAGCCCGAGCCGGTGCGCCACGGTGCCCACGGTGACCGCCTCATACGCTCCCGCGACGGGCGCCGTACCGGCCGGGTGCGCGTTCGTGGCCACGGCCTCGACGACCAGGATGTGCTGCACGTGGCCCAGCTCGCCGGTCAGATCCTCCGACGCCCGTCCGGCCCACCTGCGCGACCAGAAGCGCACCAGCCGGAACAGCGTGGGTCCTCCGTCGTCCCCCTCTTCCATGCGCTCACCCTACGGCAATTTGCATGCGATACGCACATATGATTGTGTGCGTATCGCATACGAATTCACCGAGGAGAGGAACTTCCATGACCATCGTCATGAACCACCTGATCGTCCCCGCCACCGACCGGAACGCGGCGGCCGCGTTCCTCGCCGACCTGCTGGGGCTGCGGGTCGGCCCGCCCTCCGGGCCGTTCGCGCCGGTAAGCGTCAACGACGACCTCACCCTCGACTTCGACGACCGCCACCGGCCCCAGCCCGGCCACTACGCGTTCCTGGTCGACGACGACACCTTCGACGCGGTCATGGAGCGGCTCGCACGGAACCCGGCGATCGACTACGGCTCCGGCCCCGCGAACGGCTGGGACCGCGACGTCAACCACCTCGGCGGCGGCCGCGGCGTGTACGTGCGCGACCCCGACGGGCACAGCTACGAGCTGTTCACCGCCGTGCCGCAGTGATCCCCCTTTTTCCGTCCGGCGCACCGGTCCCGCTCCGCCGTCATGGAGTTCTCGTCAACTGCGGCCGATCACGAAGGGAGCCAGGACGGCCACCAGGGCGGTTCGCAGTCACCGGTGATCCCTTCGGTGGCGACGTCATGAACGATCATGGCTGTCGGCCCGGCGATGGAGGTGAGGACGGCCAGAAGCATCAGAATCGCCTTCAGCCAATCGCGACGCGCGACCCAGGGAAGACGGGCGAGCAGAACGACCGGAAACGTGGCGAGCAGAGAGACCCCGGAAACAATCGGAAAGACAACAAAACGGCTCGCCGCCCAAATCAATCCGGCCAAATTCTCTCCAGCGCTTGAATCGCCGAGACAGTAGCCTTGCGTCCTGGCCACCAGGAGAATGTCCAGGACGGTTCCCAGCGTCGCGCACATCAACGCGACAACCGCCGAGACCCCGCAGCCCGTGGCCCAGAGCACGTCACTTTCCGCTGAGGTGTTCCGCTCGGTCACGGCGCAATCAAAACAGGCGCCCATGCGCTTCGAGCGCAGAGAATGTGAAGATACGGTGCACGCCCTCAAAGGGATCTCGCGTATCCGGCGACCCCGCCGATCGTCGGGTGAGGGTTTCTCGGTGCCCTGCCCTCGACGAGCCCCTGGTTGATCTCGGATACCATAATCCGGCCATGGATCACAGAAGAGTTCACGAAGCGGTCGTCAAGAGCTGGAACGAGGACGTGCTGCCCAGCCTTTCCGGTCTGGTGGAGATCCCCGCGTTGTCGGCCGCCTTCGACGCCGCCTGGGAGCGGAACGGCCACCTGCGAGCCGCCGCCGACCACGTGCGTGACTGGATCGCCTCGCGTGGCCTGCCGGGCGCCCGGTGCGAGGTCGTCCAGTTCGACGGCCGCGCCCCGCTGCTTCTCGTGGACGTGCCCGCGACCGCCGGCGCCGTGGCGAGCGGCACCGTGCTGCTCTACGGTCACCTCGACAAGCAGCCCCCGCTCGGCGACTGGTCCGACGGGCTGGGTCCGTGGCAGGCGGTGGTGCGCGACGGACGGCTCTACGGCCGAGGCGCGGTCGACGACGGATACTCGGGCTACGCGGCCACGACCGCGCTGACCGCGATCCACGCGGCGGGGGGCGAACACGCCCGGACGATCCTGCTGCTGGAGACCGGTGAGGAGTCCGGCAGCCCGGACCTGCCCGCCTACCTGGAGCACCTGTCCGGCCGCCTCGGCGACGTGTCCCTGGTGATCTGCCTGGACGGCGGCGGTGGCGACTACGAGCGGATGTGGCTGACCGAGAGCCTGCGCGGCGGGGTGCAGGCGACCGTAACGGTGCGGGTCCTGGAGACGTCCGTACACTCCGGGGTCGCCAGCGGTATCGTGCCGAGCTCCTTCCGCGTCATGCGCCGGCTGCTCGACCGGGTGGAGGACTCCGTGACCGGCGAGGTCACCGTCCCCGAGATGAACGTGCCGATCCCCGAGAAGGCACGGGCCGAGGCCGAGGCGCTCGCCGCGCTGGAGCCGGGAGCCGCCGCGCGCCGTTATCCGCTCGTCGACGGGATGCGCGCGACCTCGGACGACGACGTCGAACTCATCCTCAACAACACCTGGCGGCCGACGCTGTCGGTGATCGGCGCGGCAGGGCTCCCGGACCCCGCGGTGGCGGGAGCCGTGCTGCGCGCCTCGACGTCCCTGCGGCTGAGCTTCCGGACCCCGCCGACGGTCGACGCCGAGGTCGCGCGAGCCGCGCTGGTGAGGATCCTGACAACCGACGTGCCGTACGGCGCACGGGTCGAGGTGGGCGACTTCCTCCTGCTGAACGGCTGGCAGGCCCCGGCGATCGCGCCCTGGCTGGCCGCGGCGCTGGAGGAGATCGGCGACCGGGTGTTCGGCAAGCCGTGCCGCGGTTTCGGCCTCGGTGGCGGGATCCCGTTCATGGAGATGCTCAACCGGCGCTATCCGGACGCCCAGTTCGTCGTCACCGGCGCGCTGGGAGCGGACTCGAACATGCACGTGCCCGACGAATGGCTGAACATCGCGTTCGCCGAGCGGGTGACCGAGGCCGTCGCGCACATCCTCGACGCGCACGCCCGCAACTGACCCCTCGCCGAGGCGACCGGCGCCGGGAAAGAGGCAGGCCCGGGACAACTACCCGCCGGACACACCAAAGATCATTTCCCCAGGACCGCCTGGTCGTCCACACCCCGTTCCGAGGATCAGGAACGGGGTGTTCCGGCTGCCGAGGATGCGTCCGGGCCGGGAGAGCCGTGCGGGATCCCAGCTGTCTAGCGCTGCTTGAGGCGGAGTGCTTCCTTGCGGACCTCGACCTGGAGGGCCTGCTCGCGCTCCAGCCATTCCGGGTTCTCCGCCTTCAGCGCATCGATCTCTGCGGTGGTGAGCGGTCCGGTGATCCCGCCTCTGAGCAGGCCGGCAACGGAGACCTTGAGCTTCGCGGCGATGACCTGCTTGGTGTGCGGGCCGTTGCGGCGCAGGTCGGCGAGCCAGGCGGGGGGCGTCGCCTGCAACTCGTTCAGCTCGTCCCTGGAGACGACACCCGCCTGGAACTCGGCGGGAGTGGCCGAAAGGGGGACACCCAGCTTCTTGGCCGCGGTCGCGGGCTTCATCGTCTGGGTCGTCTTCGGTTTGGGCGAGGTCATGGCATCAAGGGTAGCCAGCCGGAACAGGTTCCCCTGACATCGATACCCTGAGGAAGTGACTGATGGAGAGACCGGCAGGACGTTTCGACTGGCCTACGTGCCCGGGGTGACCCCCGCCAAATGGGTCAACGTCTGGACCGAGAGAACGCCCGACGTGCCGGTCACCCTGGTCGCGGTCCCGGCCGCCGAGGCGGTGGGGCTCCTGCGGAACGGCGGCGCCGACGCCGGATTCGCCAGGCTGCCGATCGACCGGGACGGGCTCAGCGCGATTCCCCTCTACACGGAGACCACGGTGGTCATGGTCCCCAAGGACCACACGGTGACCGCCGCCGACGAGGTTTCCGTCGCCGACCTCGCCGACGAGGAGGTGTTCCATCCTCTGGACGACACGGTCGAGTGGACGGTACGGCCCGGCCTGCCCGCGTTCACCCGCCCGGCCACGACGGCGGACGCGGTCGAGCTTGTGGCGGCCGGCACCGGGATTCTCCTGGTTCCGCTGTCGCTGGCCCGCCTCCACCACCGCAGGGATCTCACCTACCGGCCGGTGACGGACGCTCCGCAGTCTCAGGTCGCGCTGGCCTGGCCCACGGACGCGACCACCGACCTGGTGGAGGATTTCATCGGCATCGTCCGCGGCCGGACGGTGAACAGCTCGCGTGGCCGTACCCCCGCCTCCCCCGCCGCTCCCGCCTCCCCCGTCTCCCCCGTCTCCCCCGTCTCCCCCGCGAAGAAACCGGCACAGCGGCAGGCACAGAAACCCGCGCAGAGCGGCTCCGGTCGCCGGGCCGTACCGGCCGGCCGCAAGAAGAAGGGCAACCGGCCTCGATAGCCAGGGGCTCGGCGGTCGGGATCTTGATGGCCTGGATCTTGTCGGCCAGGACAGGGGGGCGGGAACGGTTCTGCTCTGCGCGAAGCAGGCGGAACGCGAACGCACTGTCTATTTATGGTGAGACATGGCCTTCTCTGTCCCGCCGCTGCGCCCGGTGATCGATCGGACCGACCCCAAGCCGTCTCCGGCTCGCGAGCCGCTGTGGCGGCACGCGCTCGGTGAGTGTCTCAGGGGTCTTCGTCACGAGCGGGGCGAGAAGCTGAGCGAGACGGCGCGTCGCGCCGGCGTCTCGCCGCAGTATCTCTCCGAGATGGAACGAGGCCTCAAGGAGCCGTCGAGCGAGATGATCGCCGCGGTCGCCGGCGCGCTGGACGTCACCCTGATCGATCTCACCCTCGCCGTCGCCGAGAACCTGCGGTCCGCCCAGAGCAGCAGCGCGTCGACAGGTGCCACCTGCTCGGCGGCGTACGCCCTGGCCGCGTAGCGCGGCCTGCCGGGCTCATCTGTGAGCCGGTGAGTGCTCCTCGATGATCTCGTCGAGGAGCCCGTACTCCAGGGCGGCGGTCGCGGTGAACACGCGGTCGTGATCGGTGTCGGCACGCAGGGTCTCGATGCTCTGGCCCGTGTGCCGTGACAGTATGCGCTCGATGTCCGCCCGGACACGTACGACCTCGTCGGCCTGCAGGATGAGGTCGGGGATCGTTCCGCGCCCCTGGGCAGCCGGTTGGTGCAGGATTATCCGTGCGTGCGGGAGGGCGGCACGTTTTCCTTCGGCGCCCGCGGCGAGAAGGACGGCACCCACCGCGATGGCCTGTCCGACGCAGGTCGTCTCGACCCGCGGGCGGATATAGCGCATGGTGTCGTAAATCGCGAGCATCGCGCTCGGGTCCCCGCCCTCGCAGTTGATATAGAACTGTATGGCGGCATCGGGGTTGTCCGACTCCAGGAAAATGAGCTGCGCGACAAGCGCGTTCGCGACGCCCGCGTCGATCGCGGTTCCCAGATAGACAATTCGCTCGGTGAGCAGGTGCGAGTAGACATCCATGATCCGCTCACTACGGGAATTCCGGGCGATGACGTTGGGGATCGTGTACGTGGTCACTGGCCGACTCCTTCGGTGACGCCGAATCCGGGCCGCGGGCGAGTGTGCGGTGCGATTTCGTCGAAGCTCTGGACGATTCCGTCTATGAAGCCGTAGTTCAGCGCCTCCTGCGCCGTGTACCAGCGATCGTGCAGAGAGTCCTCGAATATGCGCTCCACGGACTGGCCCGTGTCCTGCGCGATGAGACCGAGCACCGTGTCGCGAGTGTGCCGGAGGTCCCCGGCCTGCAGCTCGATGTCGACCGCGGTGCCGCCGATTCCGGCCGAACCCTGGTGCATCAGGACACGTGAGTGCGGCAGGGCCCGGCGCTTCCCCCGGGCGCCCGACGACAGCAGGAACTGCCCGGCGCTGTAGGCGATTCCCAGAACAAGGGTCGAAACGTCACAGGGAATGAGCCGGATGATGTCGCGGATCGCGAGCATCGACGGAACCGAGCCGCCCGGGGAGTGAATCCACAATGCGATGTCGGCCGACGCGTCCTGCGTGGCGAGTGCCATCAATTGCGTGGCGAGCAATGTCCCGTTGTCGTCGTTGAGAGGGCCGTCGAGAACGAGCACACGCTGCTCGTAAAGCTGATGTCTCACCCGCGCGTTGAACAGTGGAATTTTCGATTCTTCACTCATGCGTCCATCATGTGGGGCGGTCCGGATCGAAATCGACGCGATCTGCCCGGGGCGGATCTGCTCTGAGCAGAGTGAACTCGGTCTCCGGCCGGATTCGTAGCATCGCGGCCGGGAACCGGCCGAGCCTCGTTTCCGCTGCCCGCGCTTTCCCCTGCCAGCGCGTGATGCCCGCCCGGCCGGGCCGCACCGGGTCCCGCGCGATGGCCGATCACGGTGCGGCGCCGCGCCCGGCTCCCTGGGAATGATCGTGGCCGCCCGGCAGATCACCTCGTCCGGCCGCCCAGCCGCTCGTACGCCGACCCGGTCATCAGCGACAACACGCTCACCATCGACCTGGACGAAGGCCCGCGCGCAGTGCGCCGCACCACCGGTCCGCAATGTCAGAGCCAACCCCTGCCGACCAAGAGCACCACCACAAGGACAAGATCTTCAGTAGCCTTCCAGGCGTTGTGCGGAGTCGTGATCGATCTGGACACGCGGCCTCGACCCGGGCCACGGTGGTGAGGCCCGACCGGCATGCCGGACTCTCATGAGCCCGGGTGAAAGGACACCGCATGACGCCTTCCCGCAACCGGGTCACCCCCATGGGGGACATCGTGGCGATCTCGCTGCGCGGCGCCTGGACGGGGAACCGCGGCATCATCCATTCGGGCGAGCACATCGTCCGCTTCCACGCGGGCGACCTGTGGATCACCTGTGCGCTCAGGTTCAAGGAACGGCGGCAGGAACAGTGGCGCCCCGATCACTACACCTTCCTGTACTTCCACGACGAGGCCGTCTCGTTGGCGGCCGGGCATCGCCCGTGCGCGGAATGCCGCAGGGACAGCTACAACGCCTACCGCTTCGCCTGGGCCGAGGGGCTACGGGTCGACGTGCCGTCCAGCCGGGCGATGAATCGGCAGCTGCACGGCGAGCGGCTCGTCCGGGGCACGCGCCAGAGGCGTATCCACGAGGCCCCCTGGGCCGGCCTGCCCGACGGTACCTTCGTCCGGCTCGACGCCTCCTCCGCCGTCGTCATCGGCCCTCGGCTCGTCAAATGGACGTCCGAGGGATACCGGACCCGCCACCCACGGCCCGTACGGGGACTCGCCGACGTCATCACCCCGCCCTCGACCGTCGCCGCGTTGAACGCCGGATACCCGGTGCAGATCGACGACTCCGCGCGTGAGTGACGCCATCCCCGCCTCACCGCTTCAAGGGTCGCCGGGACCGCCGAAACTGCGAGCATCCCTCATGGGCACGATCACCCCGTACGACGACCGCGAGGCGTATCGAGCACCATGGCCGAGTCGCCGAAGTCGGCCACGATCTTGAGCTGACCTCCGAGCGCCGTCACGTAGGCGGCCAGGGTGGCCACTTCGCTGATCACTCCGCTCTCGATCTGTGAGATACGGGCCTGTGACACGCCCATCGCCTGAGCGACATCCTCCTGCCGTAGACCGAGCTTGCGTCTGGCTTCAGCGAGTTGGTAGGCACGCTGGCGGGCTACGAGCCCGTCGCGGAGTTGAGCGACCTCCTGCTCATCGCCGGGCTCGACAAGCTCGGCACGCAGTTCCTCCCATGTCACTGCCTGATCGCTCATTGCTTCCTCTCCTTGAGATACCGGGCAAACCGCACCTCTGCCGTTTTGATCGCCACGTCATACCAACCGCTCCAGTCGCCGGACCTGTCCCCGGCGACCAGGAACACAGCTTGACGCCAAGGGCCGAAGACGAAGAGCATCCGCACCTCGCTCCGCCCACTGGATCCAGGTCTCAACTCCTTGAGGTTACGGATGGTCGATCCTTGAAGCGTGTCCACCAAGGGCCGCCCCAAACCGGGACCTTCCTCGGCGACCCGATCCAGGGCCGCAGCTATCAGCAACAGCGTCTGCCGATCCGTTTTCCGTAGCTCGTGAAGCCGGTCACGGACCTCCGGGACGATCAATATCTGCCAGCTCACCCCAGCATAAGAAATTTCTTATGCTGATCCAAGAGGAGCTTTGGCCACTCAGTGTGCCGACGTCGCCACGATCGCCTTTGAGGTTGGAGCGCCCCCTGCTCAATGAGACATATGACGCGTCTCGCAGGTCCCATCTGCCGTGTGTGGCCGTCACGTTGCGCGGAGATCGGCGATGACACGGAAACGTTCCAAGACCACCGAGGTGGCGTCGTCCACGGCGAAGGTGGCATCACCCAGCGCCGAACGCATCTCCTGACCATGCCAGAACGCCTCATGAGCCGCACGCCACTGCGCGATGGTCGCATGGCCCTCGCCCTCATCCAGCGCATGGGCCGCATCCACCTCCCCCAGCGGTACGACCCGAACGCTCGTCACCTCGATAACGGCCACCGGCCGGTCGGCGGAGTCCACCACCACAGACCGCCCACCCCTCTCGGGCAGCGGCAGCCCCTCGCGCTCGTACTCGACGGCCAGACTGGTCGTAGCGATCTTGCGACCGCCGAGGATCGCGGCGACAAGCGTGTCGCGCAGCGGGCCGGGGAAGGCGAACTCCGCCTTCGGCAACAACGCGGGATCGATCGGCGTGTTGAAGCCAGACGTCATGCTGCATCACTGTAACGACTGGAAACGCCGCTCGATCACGACGGTGATCCGCGACAGGGTTCGGTGCTGATCGGGCCAACCGTGCGCGATCGGCCCCTTGGCCGGCTCCTGCTCCAGCGCGGCGAGTTGCCGCTCGCCGAGCCGGGACAAAGAGGCAGACCCGTGCGAGCGCAACGCCTTGGCCCCGCTGACCCGCCACTGCCCGGGCCATCGCTGAACGGACCGGACATTGATCCGCAGATCCCAGGTGATGACCGTGCTGGATTCGTCTCGGGCGAACCTCTCGGCTGCCTGCAGCCACGCCCTTTCACGGAACGCCCTTCGCTCGAAGGACAGTTCCCCGCCTTGTGCGTACCTCATGATGCGGTGCACCCGGAAATCAACGCATGTCAGAAGCCACGACGCCACGAGTTCAACCCGGTAGTCACTAACGCCCCGTTCCGAAGATCGGATACGGGGCGTTCTGGCTGGTGGGCACTACTGGGTTCGAACCAGTGACATCTCGCTTGTAAGGCGATCCGAGCGGGGGCGCGACCAGGGCCGATACCGCACCTGACCTGGGCGTACGGTCCACGACCGTCCACCGGCGTCCGCCCCCGTCCGGGGTCGTTGTCACCCAGTTGGTCACTCATCGATTCAGAAGTTCTCGTTCCACAGATACCAGGAACCCTGGTAGTGCTCGACGTCGGCTTCAAATTCTTCCTCCTCGGGCAGTTGAGGCTCCCCCTGCGGGCTCCATATGACGCCACGCTCATAAATGCCGTCCCACCCACCGGCCAGTGCGAAGCGCACGGTGTTCCCATACCGTTCGGCCCAGGAGACGTCGAACAGCCCTAGCGTTCCAGGCCCCATCTTCCAGTCTGCGTTTCCCGCCAACACCGACCGTGCGACCTTTTCGAAACTCCCCTCGGACAACGCGAACCTGGATCTCTCCGGTTCTCCTAGGGCACCCAGCGCCAACAGCGGGATCACGACGACCACTGGCGCCGCCCAGCGCAGCAGGTTTCGCCTGACTCCCGGCCGCCGCTCCGGAACGAAAAGTTCTACGGCGAGGCGCGCAAACCAGACCACGCCAAGTACGAAGAACGCGAGAAGAGCGGGCAGGGCCCACAGAGGGCCGATGCCAGGAAAACTCCCCGCGTACAGGAGCAGGGTGCCCAGGACCGTCAGCGAGCCGATCAGAGGCAGCCCCGGTGCTCCGATCGAACTTCTCAGGGACCGCTCTTGCAGAGTCACGGCAACTCCAACCAGGGTCGATCAAGGCATCCCATGATCCATTCGAATCTTATCCATAGACCCCAATAAGCGCAGAGCACCGGAAACCGGGAGTTCTACCCAGAGTGACTGCCGCCTGATTCGTCACCCAGAGCTCACGCTCTCCCGCGGGTCATCCGCCCAGACGTCCCAGCCGGTGCTCCACAGCTCTGAGGCGTGATAGCCGAACCGGTCGAACAGGCCGTCGTCCTGGTAGCGACACAAGCGCATCATCGACGATTCTCCTCCGCGGTCACGGCGCAGGCGGACCGGTCAATCTTGTGAAGGAGTCTTTCCAACCTCGTCGAAGCTCCACTCCAAATATGAGCCAGAGGTTATATTCTGAAGATGACCTGGGAGATCGTCCTGCTGGAACCCGTAGAGTCCTGGTTCCTCAAACTCTGTGAGAGTGATCCGGACTCGGCGGCCCTCGTCGAAAAGGCGATCGACCGGCTCGCCGAGGTCGGCCCCGCCCTCGGGCGCCCCTTGGTGGACACGTTGGAGGACGACGACCTGAACAACCTGAAGGAGCTTCGTCCAGGGTCGCGAGGACGGTCAGAGATTAGAATCATCTTCATCTTCGATCCCGACAGAGAAGCGGTCTTCCTCGTGGCAGGAGACAAGGCAGGCAAGTGGTCGCGCTGGTACGACGAAGCGATCCCGCTGGCCAAGTCTCGCTACATGGAGTACCGCGTGGAGAAGAAGGCCGAGCAGAGCAAGGAGGACAGGCGATGAGCCCTGCGCGCCGCTGGCAGGAGGTCAAGGCTGAGGCCCACCGGCTTCACCCCGAGCTGGCCACTCCCGAGCGACAGGCTGCCGCTGAAGCCGAACTGGATGCGTACGTGGCGGGGTATCACCTGAAAGAGCTGCGTAAGTCGCTGGGCAAAACCCAGGCCGAGGTCGCTGCCGCGCTCGGCATCTCCCAATCACGGGTCTCTCAGATCGAAAACGGCGACCTTGACGCCATGGAGCTGGAAACTCTCCGGGCCTACGCGGCTGCGCTGGGCGGGCACGTCGAGGTGACGATCAGTGTCGGCCCACACTCCGTCAAGGTCGCCTGAAATCAGCCGAGCCCATTCGAGACAGCTGCCCAACGGGGGCATCTCACGCGTGAAGGCGACATCTGTCCAACCGACGCTGCGATGCGCGTGGCGGGCAAAAAAGAGTCCTTGACCTGTTTTTAGCAGGTCAGGGGCTTGTGGTGGGCACTACTGGGTTCGAACCAGTGACATCTCGCTTGTAAGGCGATTCGAGCGGGGGCGTGACCAGGGCGGATACCGGCCCTGACCTGGGCGTACGGTCCACGGCCGTCCACCGTTGTACGCCCCCGTCCGGGGTCGTTGTCACCCAGTTGGTCACTCACGTATGCCGTCTTCCTCGGCGAGGTCACTCTCGACCTCGAAGGAAGCAAAGAACGGAAGTTCCCGCTCGGCCGACCGCCTCGACAGGCTCGGCTCCAGAACTAGGTGAGACTCCGTCTCTGACCGCCGACCTGCTGGGTGATGTACTTCCTCGCGCCTCGCTCTCACAGCTGCGAGTTTAGGCTGGCCCACCTCCACGAGCAGGGCTGATCCAACCGATCACCCTGCGTCGGGCATTGGGCTACCGTGATATCTATGAAGCGCGTCCGGCAGTATCAAGCCGCCTCCATCTCGGTGCTCGCAGGCTGGCTGGCCGATCATCCCAACGAGGAGACACGCTGGCGTCTGGTCGCCGAATTCCTGGAGGAGTACCGGCACGAGCCATCTGTGGTCCGGCTCGACCTGTTGTCCCTGGAGCCCTCCAGCGTGGGTGATATTCACTGGGACGTCTTCCTTGCCGCGCTCGCCGAGCATCTCGCCGCGAAAGACGGTCATGCCGGCCCCTCCTGGGCCGAATCACGGCGACTCCACCAGTTCTGGTTCCCCTTCAACACTCCAGCAGCCCGTGTCGACGCATTCGTCCACGCACCTGCTTCCTTCCGCCGCCGTGGAGTCTTCATCCACCCCCAGGAGCTAGAGGTCGCATGAACGACGCTCCTCTCCTCGATCGGGCTGCGATCGAGGACGCGTTCCGACGCCTCGGTGATCGCCTTGCTCGCCGCGGGGTCATCGCCGATCTTTACATCTTTGGTGGAGCAGCCATGGCATTGGCCTACGACGCTCGCCGGTCCACCCGCGACATCGACGCCGTCTTCGAACCGCACGGGATCGTCCTTGACGAGGCACGCGCGGTCGCCTCAGAGCTTGGGCTGCCGTCATGGTGGCTCAACGAGCAGGCCAGTGCCTACGTCGCTCCGGGCGGAGACAGTTCGGCCCGACGCGTCTTCGACCATCCTGGGCTGCGTGTATCCGCAGCATCGCCGGAACATCTATTGGCGATGAAAGTTCTGGCTGCCCGCCGAAGGGATATCGGCGATATTCAAGCTCTTGTCGAGCGCCTCGCCCTTGGCTCAACCGATGAGGTCCTTGCTCTGTGTGCGGAGATCTTTCCCGACGAACCTGTCCCTGATCGGGCTCGTCTCATGCTGGAAGATCTGTTCGACGAAGGCTGAGCACGCTGGGCTTGATCCGGACTGACGGACATCCGAGATCAAGGGCTCGTTTCGGAAGGATGTCCAGAAACCGTCCTACAAGCAGGACCACCTCATGCTCATGTATGGCACGGAGGCCATGGACGACATCTTCGAGAGTTAGTCACTCACGCCCCGTTCCGAAGATCGGATACGGGGCGTTTTGGCTGGTGGGCACTACTGGGTTCGAACCAGTGACATCTCGCTTGTAAGGCGATCCGAACGGGGGCGCGACCAGGGCCGATACCGACCCTGACCTGGGCGTACTGTCCACGGTCGTCCACCGTTGTCCGCCCCCGTCCGGAGTCGTTGTCACCCAGTTAGTCACTCATCGATTCAGAAATTCTCGTTCCACAGATACCAGGAACCCTGGTAGTGCTCGACGTCGGCTTCAAATTCTTCCTCCTCGGGCAGTTGAGGCTCCCCCTGCGGGCTCCATATGACGCCACGCTCGTAGATGCCGTCCCACCCGCCGGCCAGTGCGAAGCGCACGGTGTTCCCATACCGTTCGGCCCAGGAAACGTCGAACAGCCCTAGCCTCCCAGGCCCCATCTTCCAGTTTGCGTCTCCCGCCAACACCGACCGTGCGACCTTCTCGAAACTTCCCTCGGACAACGCGAACCTGGATCTCTCCGGCTCTCCCTGGCTACCCAGCGCCAACAGCGGAAAAACGATGATCAGTGGCGCCACCCAGCGCAGCAGGTCTCGCCTGACTCCCGGTCGCCGCTCCGGAGTGAAAAGTTCCACGGCGAGGCGCACAAACCAGACCACGCCAAGCACGAAAAACGTAAGGAGAACAGGCAGTATCCACAGAGGGCCGATACCAGGAAAACTCCCCGCGTACAGGAGCAGGATGCCGAGGATCGTCAGCGAGCCAATCAGAGGCAGGCCCGGTGCGCCGATCGAACTTCTCGGGGACCGCTCTTGCAGAGTCACGGCAACTCCAACCAGGGTCGATCAAGGCATCTCATGATCCGCTCGAATCCTATCCATGGACCCTGATAAGCGAAGAGCACCGGAAACCGGGAGTTCTACTTAGAGTGACTGCCGTCTAATTCGTCACTCAGAGCTCACGCTCTCCCGCGGGTCGTCCGCCCAGACGTCCCGCCCGTTGCTCCACAGCTCGGAGGCGTGGTAGCCGAACCGGTCGAACAGCCCGTCGTCCTGGTAGCGGCGCAGGTGCATCATCGGCGAATCGTGACCGACGAGCTTGGCCAGGTGCGGCGTCACGAGCATCTCGGAGTCGAAGCGGAAGACGCTCATCGCGATGTGCTCGTCTCCGAACCTCGCCTCGATACCGGGTACGTTCCGAACCTCCTCGATCTCTGAGAGGGTGATCCGGATGCGGGTGGAGACCGTCAGGGGGACGTTCTCCACCTCCTCCCGGCGGCGGGTGACCTCGCTGTCCGGGTCCCCGATCAGGAACCGGATCTTGCACCCCTGCTCGGCCTTGCGCTTGAGAACCTTGGCGAGGTTGGGGTGCTCCAGCCACAGGAAATAGTTGGTGTACCCGGCGAAGACGATCTCGTTGCGGGCCGAGGTGATCAGGTTGCGCCAGATCGACTTGGGACAAGCCGACCGATAGGGGTAAACGGTCAGAACCTCTCGATCCGGGCCGGTCTTCACGGTGTTACGGATAGCTTCTGGCCACAACACGGACGTATCAACTCCTAATGCCTCGGCGGCGGCCAACTGGTGCCGGAGGTGCGGAACTCGTGCCTCATCCTGTAACCAGCGTTCCACCGTCTTAACATCCACTCCGCAGCGATCCGCCAGGTTCTGGTTGCTCAGCTTCGCATCGAGCATGGCGCGACGTAAGGGGACGTTGGCCACGGTGCACCTCGCGGAGTGAGGACGTCAGGGACGTTTTCGACTCTAACTTTGAAACGTCCTGGACGTCTCTGGAACGCGGTGGGTT
This sequence comes from Streptosporangium sp. NPDC002721, assembly GCF_042888905.1. Lineage (NCBI taxonomy): Bacteria > Bacillati > Actinomycetota > Actinomycetes > Streptosporangiales > Streptosporangiaceae > Streptosporangium > Streptosporangium sp. NPDC002721. Next base: position 6,184 of record NZ_JBIAQI010000033.1, on the reverse strand, counting down.
CGTCACCCAAATGGAATGACGCTTACTCCATGTCAATCCCCGTGATTCTGGAGGACCTCCAGGCGGCTTTTCCCGGATGGTGTATTTGGCGTAGTTCTGCGGGTCGTTTGTGGGCCACCCGGAACGGCCGGCACCTTACCGACGAGGAGGTGAATCGCGGCCTCTATCGGACAATCGACGCCGACGGCGTTGCCGAACTCGCTCAGCAGCTCCGCGACCAGGAGGGGCTGGAGTCATGAGCACCCTCGACAGGAAAGAGCTGGCTCAACGATGCCCGGCCGCCCTGGCTGCTGAGCGCCTGCGGATCGGTCTCGAACACTGCGGCGTCGCGGCCGACGTCCACCAAGGGCACGGGGTCTCCCTGGTCTCCGTCTGGACCAATCTCGTGGTCTGGACGGACGGGCTTGCCTACCGATGGTGGACGGGGAAGATCTCAGCGAAGACGGGCCGCCGCTTGTACCGGGTCTACGGCGTGGACAATCCGATCACCGTCGCTCACTGCGTCGCTCAGCGGTACGAAGAACTTCGTAAGGTTTCCAACTGGTCCAAGGACGTCGCGGAGCGCACGTCGTGATTCTGCTCGATGAGTGCCTGAGCCCGCATGTGGTGATGCCGCAGCGAGATCACATCCGTCTGGACTGGCGAGAGCCGTACCCGACGCTTGAACGGGCACGCTCGGTGGCCTGGACCTGCTGGTGCCGTGCCACGGTCTACGAACTGTGCGAGGGCGCCGGTCAGGCGTTCATCCGGCGAACCATTCAACTCGACAACGGCCATCAGGTCCGAGAAACCCTTCCCTGGCCAATCAATGAGGCTCGGGCGATCTGGACGGCGCTGCTGTCCGGAAAAGCCCGGTAGAACGGGCGTGGCGGCGTGGGATCTGGAGGGACCCGTGTCGCCACGCCTCCAGCAAAAAGAAATACGACCGTCCGCTTTTCAGGTGAATCAATCACCCTGGTCGGGGAGCGTAGACCGTGCTGTTCGGCGAACTCTCCGGTCCATACTTGGAACGCCTCGTACAGGTTGACGAGCGTATTGTCTAGATCGAAGAGCGCAAGCCGTTGCATGGCGGCATCATTACGAATCTAAGTGCCTGCTTGCAAACGGCAGGCGGTCACAGCACAGAGCAGGCTCGCTGCGCTCAAGCAGCATATGCAGTTTAGGGCGTGTGTTCAGGTAAAGCGCCGATGCCGTGTCCCATGTACACAGTGCCCCGGCCAATGACCCGCCCTGCCATCCGACGGCAAGTGGACCCGTACCGCAGGGCCGTCAGGCCCGAGGAACGGAAGCCGCGCGGCAGATTCACATCTCTTAACTAAATCTCAAGCTCAAAGGAATTAAACTTTTTAAGCCAGTCACTTAATAAGATCGCAAGCCCAAACTTCGCGCCCCATTTTACGCCCCCATGCACCCACTTCTGCATAGAGAATAGTGCGACATAATAGATCGCAAGAAAAAGCTGCTCTGAAAGCGCGCTCAAGAGTGTCAGGACGCATAGACACACCGCTCTTCTTTCGAAGAAGGACCGATAGTGATCGCACTAGATCATGCCCTGAACACATCCGCTTTGGGTCAGATATATCAAGTAATTCTGTCATGAGATCTGCAGCTAGATCTTTGGGTCCACGCGCAACCTGATCATTAGACCTTTGGATTGCCTTCACAGTAAGTTGTTCAATATCTACCATTCTGCAATCGTCAGCGACCACCTCACCAAGAGGAAAATCTTGTAGGCGTAGGCCAAGTCCGTCTCTTACAGATATGAGTCGAAGCACTCCCAAAGGAAGAGCGAGCGAAATTACCGCCTGCTCGATACTTACACAGCCTAATGACACTGTAATCGAGCGTACAGCATCTACACTGCTGAAATTATTAGCCACCCGTTCACAAAGTGAACCCGATAGAAATATTGTCGCATCGAGATCATACATATCGCTGTAAAATGTGTTAAGCGGGGGAGAGTCACCAGTTACTATATCCCCAAAATCCCTATCGAGAACTGCGCCAACTTCTCGCATGCCAGCATCATTCACCATTGACATTACTCGCTCAATGATTCCCTTCCCATATCCAGGTATAACATTAACTTCATCATCATTTATATGACCAGCGAGTGCCGCGTCATCACTGTCACCTTCAACAATCAGGATGGCACGTTTCTCAACAGGCTTAAGCATTAAAACGTAGGCATAAAGATCATCGGCAGTTAGACGTTCACGCATCGGGGGGCTCTATAGTCCTCTAGTCTTGGGGGGCAAGCGCGACCGCTCGTGACCACCATGTATGAATTATTTGAGGAGAGTGGGTCGCGATAATAAACCTAAGCGAAGTAAGATTAGCAATACGTATAATATCGCTAAGGAACGCCTGTTGCCAGGAAACATGCAGTGAGATCTCTGGCTCGTCGATAAGAACTAGACTGTTCTCTTTCGTATTAAATAGAAGGTCATAGACGAGAACCAGCTCATGCTGCTCTCCGGAAGAGAGCTGATCCGGGACTATTGTTGTCCCAGTTTGCGTCGTTATGAACGTTAGTCCCCTGTCGCGGTCGATAACAATTTTCTTGTGAAGGAAGCGAGAGTTAACAATTTCAGTAAATAGCTCTACCCGGTCCAGGAGTGGACTGAAGGTCGCCAGTTTCTTCTGGGTGTCGTCCAAATAATTCCACAGAACCAGGCATTGCCAGTCATCCATCTTTCCTTCAGGGAGAGGTAGCTCATCTGATGTATCAAGGAGGGAAACGGCGGCGAGACGTTTCCTAAGCTCTCCCTGTTCGTTGTATCTTTGCCTAATGTTCTCCTCAGTAGCCTCTATCGGCCTAATCCGATTATGTAGCAGTCTTCGCGGAAATTTTCGGTCCAACTGTTGCGATATGCGAGAATTTTGCGCCTGAGCTTCCTTAATGCGCCGAATAAGGTCTTGCGAGAATTCCAGCACAGTTGCTTGCTGAGGATCCGATTCGTCCCGTCTACGAGGTCTCGGATGTGCATTTAATAGACGCTGAGTTTCGATCAAATGAATTTCTAGTGATTCTAGAAATTTCTTAATTGGGCCTGGCATAGTACTTGCAGCATCTCGCATTTCCCGCAAAGCTCGCGGAGTAAGTCGCAAGTTCTTATAGGATAGCTCTTGGATATCTACTATTTCACCCGTCCTTGCATCACGCCAAATATTTGGCCCTATACGAATGAGATCATTTTCGCGTTCTAGCATACGGATATAGCGAGGATCCAGGTCGCCATACATGCCAGCATTCCAAACAATGTCTTCAGTGCCAGGAAGAGACAACCTAAACACAATGGGGCTTTCCTCGGGGACGTCAATTAACGCCAGCTGCTCCCCTTCGCCCTTACTAACAACAAGCAGAGTTCCATCAGAGAACGCGAACCGCGCGGAACTAAATGGAATAGACCTCAACTTGCCGACTTTGGGCGAGAAAGTTGCCGCGATCAGTTCAAGAAATTTTGTCTTACCGACCCCATTCGGCCCATGTAGAATTACGAACTCCGAGTCAGCATTAAACTTCACTATGTGATTAAACTGACCCAGCAATCCACTAACTTCTATTCCGGTTAGGGTTGGTGGCGGAGCTTCCGATTCCTCATCTGCCCTCATCGTCTGTATCACTGCCATGGCATGATCCTAGAACAGGACGGCTCCGAAAGGAACAAGGCATAGAAGTAAGCAAGGAGGGGCTAGGAATAAATGACCGCAATGGGTTGTAGTGTTCCATTTTGCTTGTGAACGCCCAACAAGCTCGCGTGGGCGGCGCTGGTCGCGACCGGCCGGAGAGCCGCAGCGCGGCCAGCGACGGCCCGACGCGCGCAGGCCGCCGCAGGCGGACTGCCTTGAACCAGTAAAGAAACTCTGAGCCCACTACACCCTGAGTGAGACCTGTCCATCTGATCCGGCCTGGTCATGCTCACTGGCTGCTGCGGCTTCAAAGCGATCGCCAGGGGCTTCGATCTCGGTGAACTCCAGCGGGCGGCCGTCCTTGCTGAGCATCAGCCGGCGGACCAGCAACAAGGGTGTGCCGATGGGCTCCATGTTGAGGTCCTCGTAGGTCTCGCCGTAGGGCATCTGGGTGTGGACCGAGGTGATCCAACGCAGCGGTCCGTGGGTGCGCTCCAGGTGGGCGTAGTAGTCCTCGGGTTCGATCTCGGAGTCGATCTCCATACCTCTGCCCTCGCCGGTGATCGTGGCGACCTGGTCGGCCAGGAGGTAGGAGTACAGGTGGATGCGGGCGCGGGTCTTGGTGTGCTGCCAGTAGGCGTAGCGGTAGACGCCCATGCGGCCTCGGCGCACGCCCAGAACGTCGGCCTTGCTGCCCTCGATGGTCATGAACAGTGCCGAGTTGGGAGTGACGCGGCCTGCGGTGCGTTCGGCCTCGCTGGCGACGGTTACGTGTTCCCATCCCTGCTTGGCGGGGTCGTACGTGGGGCTGAGCAGGTCTTCGCGCTCCGAGCCGCCCATGAGGATGAGGCGGCGGTCAGGGGTGGGGCGGACGAAGGTGCCCCGGCCGTGGGCGACGGTGAGCAGCCCTTCCCCGACGAGCTGGGCGATGGCCTTGCGGATCGTCGGGCGTGAGGTGGCGTACTCGTTGGCGAGGAACGCTTCACCGGGAAGTGCCTGTCCTGGCTGGTAGTGGTCCTGCACCACGTCAGAACGCAAGAGGTCGGCGATGATTCGCCACCGGGCGGCGCCCTTGTCATCGGTCATGCCGAGTTCTCCTTCTTCCACGTTTGCTCTTTACAAGAGGTAGCACGTGTTGTTTACCATGTCCACATGGGCCAAGACGTAGCACGTGTTGGAGTACCTGTCGGGAGCGAGCGAAGGAGGACGTCATGAACAGCAAGGAGAAACCGCAGCACCGCACCGCCGACCAGCAGCCGGAATGGCTGGTCGATCTCGCACGGGTGATCAACGATCCGGGCTACGACCGGTGGCGCTCGATGGTCACGGCGACCGGAGGGTGCGCCCACCCGGTGCACCTGGCGGGCGAGTCATTGACCGTCAATGCGACCAGCGGTGAGGTGCTGCACAGCTACCGCACGACGGATGAACCGTCCGGGCATCTATTGGTGGCCTGCGGCAACCGGCGGGCCTCGGTGTGTCCGTCCTGCTCGGAGGTCTACCGGGCCGACACTTTCCAGTTGATCCGGGCGGGCCTGTCCGGCGGCAAGGGTGTCCCGCAGGAGGTGAGCAGGCATCCACGGGCGTTCGTCACGCTCACCGCTCCCTCGTTCGGGCCGGTGCACACCCGACGAGAGAAGGGTGGGACGGTGCGGGCCTGCCGCCCCCGTAAGCGCGACAAGGTCTGTGAGCACGGGCATCCGGTCGGCTGCCATGCTCGCCACGAGCCAGGAGACGCACGGCTCGGGCAACCCATCTGCGGCCGGTGTTACGACTACGTGGGCGCGGTGCTGTGGCAGGCTCACGCGGGCGCGTTGTGGCACCGCTTCACCTTGGAAGTGCGGCGCACCCTCGCCAGCGAGGCGGGGCTGAGCCGTCGGGAGTTCGCCAGGCGGGTCCGGGTGTCGTTCGCCAAGGTCGCCGAGTACCAGCGGCGCGGCCTGGTGCACTTCCACGCCATCGTCAGGCTCGACGGTCCGGGCGGCGGGAGTGAGGTCCCTCCGGGCTGGGCTGATCACGGCCTGCTCACTCGGGCGATCCCTCCAGCGGTCCAGCGGGTCACGGTCACCTCTCCCCCGAGCGATCTCGGCCGGTGGGACCTGGTCTGGGGTGATCAGCTCGACATCCGACCCATCCTGCTCGACCAGGCGGCGGACGGGTTGAGCGAGCGGGCGGTGGCCGGCTACATCGCCAAGTACGCCACCAAGGGCGCCGAAGCCTCCGGCACCGTCGACCATCGGCTGTCGTGCCCGGCCTGCGGCGGTCGTGGGCGGTTGAGCCTGATGGCCTCCTGCGGTCGCTGCCGCGGAACGGGCTTGAAGCCGGGCCTGCACCTGGACGCGCTACCCGTCAGTGAGCATGCCCGGCGGATGATCCACACCTGCTGGGAACTGGGCGCACGTCCCGAGTACAAGGCGCTCCGGCTGCGGCCTTGGGCGCACATGCTGGGATTTCGCGGCCACTTCTCGGATCTGGCAAGATTTTCGTGATGGGTGACGGTGAGTGTTCGCGGTTATGCAAGCAGGACCCGTTTTCGTAAGAGCAAGAACCC
>NZ_JBIAQI010000032.1:0-113833 GCF_042888905.1 Streptosporangium sp. NPDC002721 | reverse complement strand
TAACACACTGTTGAGTTCTCAAGAAACGGACGCGTACACCATCACCCAAACCCAGCCGATCAGCCAGGCCCGAACTCCGGGGCGTTCCATTTCGTATTTAAACCGTACAGGCCTGTCAAGATTGTGTCAAATTGCTAGCTATCAGCCGTTTGTCACAAAACCTGCAAACTTGCTAGGATTTCCGCTGCCTCGCTTCCGAGGCGACCCCCTGAAGCTACCGTGCCATCCGGGACACAGCGAATCAACCAATTTTCCGGTGACCTACGCGGAGTCCGAACGCTCAGGTTCGTTCAGGTGGAGTGGCCCTGGGCCCGTCCGCCGATCGGCGTCCGGCTCGCTCCGGGGCATTGGAAAGATTATGCGCCTCTCGGAACATCGTCAAATCAGCCGCGCTCGACAAAACCGCAGGTCAGAGCGGTTCCTTAAGGAAACCAGGAGCGTTTGCTACCGGAATGTTACGCGGTGAGACGGTTGACGCCCCGGCCCGGGCCGGGGCGTCGGTTGCCTTGAATCGTCCCGCTGACCTGGCGGAACACCAGGATGGCGGGGAGAACCCGAGCGATGCGGAGAACCGCGCGGGGCAGAACGATGGGCGAAGGAGGGATCAGGGCGCGACGATCTCGACACCGCCGACGGAACGCTTGCCGCGGCGCAGCACCAGGAAGCGTCCGTGGAGCAGGTCGTCGGCGGACGGCACGTACGCCTCGTCGGTGACCTTGACGTTGTTGAGGTAGGCGCCACCCTCCTTCACCGCGCGGCGAGCCTCCGACTTCGACTTCACCAGGCCACTCTCGGCGAGCAGGTCGACGAAGGACGCCCCCAGAGCGGACACCTCCGCACGCGGCACCTCGGCGAGGGCCTCCCCCAGCGTGCGCGCGGGCAGCTCCTCCAGGGACCCCTGGCCGAACAACGCCGCCGAGGCGGCGATCACCGCGGCGCATTCGTCGGCGCCGTGCAGCAGCGTGGTGAACTCCTCGGCGAGCGCCCGCTGCGCCTCGCGCCCGGCGGGCCGCTCGGCGGCCGCCTTCTCCAGTCCCTCGATCTCCTCGCGGGACCGGAAGCTGTAGATCTTGAGAAACTTCACCACGTCACGGTCGTCCGCGTTCAGCCAGAACTGGTAGAACGCGTACGGGGAGGTCATCTCCGGGTTGAGCCAGACCGCGCCGCCGGCCGTCTTGCCGAACTTGGTCCCGTCGGCCTTGGTGATCAGCGGCACGGTGAGGGCGTGCACGTGGCCGCCCGTCACCCGGCGGATGAGGTCGGTTCCCGCGGTGATGTTGCCCCACTGGTCGCTGCCGCCGATCTGGAGCGTGCAGCCGTGGCGCCTGTTCAGCTCCAGGTAGTCGTTGGCCTGCAGGATCTGGTAGCTGAACTCGGTGTAGCTGAGCCCTTCCCCGCCCAGCCGGGCCGAGACCGACTCGCGGGCGAGCATGCGGTTGACCGGGAAGTGCTTGCCGACGTCGCGCAGGAAGTCGATCGCGGACATGCCCTCCGTCCAGTCGAGGTTGCTGACGAGGATCCCGGCCTTCTCGTCCGAGAAGTCGAGGAACTTCTCCACCTGGACGCGGATCCGCGCCACCCACTCGGCCACGACGTCGGAGGAGTTGAGCGAGCGCTCGGTGCTCCGGCCGCTGGGGTCTCCGATCAGGCCCGTCGCACCGCCCACCAGGCCGATGGCCCGGTGGCCCGCCCGCTGCAGGCGGGTGAGGGTCAGCAGCGGGACCAGGTTGCCGACGTGCAGGGAGGGGGCGGTCGGGTCGAAGCCGCAATAGACCGTGATCGGACCCTCGGCCATCGCCGCGCGCAGGGCGTCGATGTCGGTGGACTGCGCGATCAGGCCGCGCCAGGCGAGGTCATCCAGAATGTCGGTCACGATCCTTGCTTTCCAATGCTCGAAGTGACATGTAGCGCTCTCGTACACCCTGCCCGATCACGGCACTGTCGCGCCACTCGAAACCCTCCCCCCGCTCGAGGCGACCAGCGAGAGAGGGGCGGGCTGGGGAACGAGGGCACGACAGGCGCGGCGCTACCGGATGTACGCGTTTCCACCGAAAACATGCGATCTACCGGAGATACGCAACCTACTCACAGAGCGTGACCTACCGGATGTACGCGATCTGCCGACGGTGCGCGATCTGCCGAAGGCAAGCGATCTACCGGCGGCGCGGGACATGCGGGCGGTGCGGGGAGACCGTGGGCTCGCCGTCGATCCAGAAGCGCCACGGCGTCTCCTTGCCCGCCGAGACCCCGGTGCGCGGCCCCGACAGGACGGACGACGCCTTGGCCGGCTCGCCCTCGACCACGGAGAGTGATCCGGGGCCGCAGGCGTCGAGCCCGTCGTGCTCGCGGGTGAAGCCGAGCGCCACCGCCAGTCGTGCCGGTCCCCTGGCGAGGTCGGTCTCCCTGACGGGACGGGCGCCTCCCGCGTTCCGGCGGGCCAGGGCGGTCTCGACACCGGAGACCACCTCTCCGGCCCGCAGCAGCACCCCGGAGCCGACCCCCTCGGGCAGGCAGGTGAGGTTGGCGCAGAAGTGCATGCCGTACGTGAAGTAGACGTACAGGTGGCCCGGCGGGCCGAACATCACCGCGTTGCGCGGCGTCCGGCCCCGGTAGGTGTGCGACGCGGGATCCTCGCCCGGCAGCCCGTACGCCTCGACCTCGGTGAGGCGCAACGCGACCGGCCCGTGCATGAGCACCCGTCCGAGCAGGTCGGGGGCGACCTCGTGGGCGGGCCGGTCGAAGAAGTCGCGTGCCAGCGGCGCGGACGCGGCGGGCGGTCGCCCGCCGTGCTCGTCAGCGGTCATCGCCCGGGCCCTTGACGAGCGGCCGGGAATCGCTCGGTATACGTACGGCGAGGGAGTCGCCCGTTTCCCGGACGCCGCCCCCGCGAGCGTGACCCGGCACCCCCGCGGCCCCGGGCATCAGCTTCCGCTCGCCCAGGCGGCCTGGGCGTCGACGGTCTCACGCAGCGCGATGAGCTGGTCACGGACCCGGTCGGGTGCCGTACCGCCGTGGGCCTTGCGGGCGGCCAGCGCGCCGGGCACCGAGAGGACCTCGCGGGAGTCGGGCGTGAAGTGCGGGGAGACCTTGGCCAGCTCCTCGTCGGTGAGCTCGCCGAAGTCCTTGTCGTTGACCTGGCACCACACGACCAGGTGCCCGACCGCCTCGTGGGCCTCGCGGAAGGCGACGCCCCTGCGGACCAGCAGCTCGGCCAGGTCGGTGGCGAGCGCGAACCCGTCGGGGGCCGAGGCCTCCAGTTTCGCGGTGTTGACCCGCATGGTCGCGACCAGCCCGGCCATGGCGGGAAGGACGAGCAGCAGGCTGTCGACGGAGTCGAACACCGGCTCCTTGTCCTCCTGCAGGTCGCGGTTGTAGGTCAGCGGCAGGCCCTTGAGCGTCGTCAGCAGCGTCATGAGGTTGCCGATGAGACGGCCGCTCTTGCCCCGGGCGAGCTCGGCCACGTCGGGGTTCTTCTTCTGCGGCATGATCGACGAGCCGGTGGAGTAGGCGTCGTCCATCTCGATCCAGCGGAACTCCTGGGAGGCCCACAGGACGATCTCCTCGCCCAGCCTCGACAGGTGCACGCCGATCATCGCCGCGTCGAACAGGAACTCGGCGGCGAAGTCGCGGTCGGCGACGGCGTCCATCGAGTTGGGCGCGGCGGAGTCGAAGCCCAGCTCCCTGGCCACGGCCTGCGGGTCGAGCGGCAGGGAGGACCCGGCCAGCGCCCCCGAGCCCAGCGGGGAGACGGCCGCGCGCCGGTCCCAGTCGCGCAGGCGGTCGATGTCGCGGGCGAAGGCGTGCACGTGCGCCAGCAGTTGGTGCCCGAAGGAGACCGGCTGGGCGTGCTGCAGGTGGGTCATGCCGGGGGCGGCCGTCTCGGCGTGCTCCTCGGCCTGGCTCATCAGCGCGGTCTCCAGCTCCACCAGCCGGGACACGATGTGCCTGACGTGGTCACGGAGGTAGAGCCGCAGGTCGGTGGCGACCTGGTCGTTGCGGCTGCGACCGGCCCGCAGCTTGCCGCCGAGCGTGCCGAGGCGTTCCAGCAGGCCGCGCTCCAGCGCGGTGTGGACGTCCTCGTCGGCGACGGTCGGCCGGAACTCGCCCTCCTTGCAGGCGCGCTCCAGGTCGTCCAGGGCGCCGATCATGCGCGCCAGCTCGTCGTCGCTCAGCAGGTTCGCGCGGTGCAGCACCCTGGCGTGCGCGCGCGAGGCCAGCAGGTCGTACGGCACCAGCCGCCAGTCGAAGTGGACGCTCACCGAGAGCCTGGTCAGCGCGTCGGCCGGACCTCCCTCGAACCGGCCGCCCCACAGCCTCATGGGCTTGCCACCATCAGTCACCGTTGTTCTCCCTCCCCATTCAATCCGCGACCTTAGCCCAATCAGCTCAGCCGGGCGTCCCGGGCGGAGGCAATCCTGGCGGGCAGGCTCCACGGCCCGGCGAAGCCCTTTGCCAGGGGCCGGCCGAGGGTTTCGCCGGTGTCGTGGGCCGCGAGGCCGAAGTCGTACAGGGAGACCTCGGAGCGGCGCCCGATGACGGTGGCCCGGCCGCCGTGCGGGGTCGTCCGGATCTCGCCGATGACGTGTTTCGGAGCCTCGGCGACGGAGGCGTCCGGGCTTCCGGGGAACGCGAACATCACTCGATCGGTCATGATGGGGTATCTCCAAGATCTTTGTCGGTCACAGGTGTCTGTCGGATGCCGTCGAACAGCCCGCCGGAGCGGGCTAGATACGTCGGTCGGCGTGCCGGAGCAGCCCTTCCGCGACCGCCGCCCCGCCCATCGGGTCGCGGCTGATGACGAGGATCGTGTCGTCCCCCGCGACCGTGCCGAGGATGGACTCCCAGTCGGCGTGGTCGATGGCGGAGGCGAGGAACTGCGCGGCCCCCGGCGGCGTGCGGACGATGACCAGGTTGGCGGAGGCCTCGGCGGAGACCAGGAGTTCCTCCGCGAGCCTGCCGAGCCGGGCGTCGGGGGACTCGCCGGTACCGAGCCTGGCGAGCCTTATCCGGCCGCCGCCCTCCCCCGGCAGGGCGTAGACCAGGGAGCCGTCCTCGGCGCGCAGCTTGAGCGCGCCGAGCTCGTCCAGGTCGCGGGAGAGGGTGGCCTGGGTGACCTCGACACCGCTCTCCAGCAGGAGTTTGGCCAGCTCGGGCTGGGATCTGACCGGCTGCCGCTGCAGGAGGTCGGTGATCCGTGCCTGGCGGGCGACCTTGGTCATCGGGATCGTCATGCGGGTCACCCGCCTCCGGACGCGTCGCCGCGCGAGGAGCCGTACCCGGTGCCGGGGGACGCCTCCCGGCCCGCCACGGCGACCAGCCAGTGCAGCAGGGCCTTCTGGGCGTGCAGCCGGTTCTCCGCCTGGTCCCACACCAGGCTCCGCGGGCCGTCGAGGACCTCTGCGGTGATCTCCAGGTCGCGGTAGGCGGGCAGGCAGTGCAGGACGACGGCTCCGGGGGCGGCCAGGCTCACCAGCGCGGCGTTGACCTGGTACGGCATGAGGTCGGCGATCCGCTGCTCCTTGCCCTCCTGGCCCATGGAGACCCAGGTGTCGGTGGCGAGCACGTCCGCGCCCTCGGCGGCCTCGGCCGGGTCGGCGAGGACGGCGACCGAGCCGCCGGTCCCCGCGGCGACCTCGGCGGCCCGCCGCAGGATCTCCGGGTCGGGCAGGTATCCGGCGGGGGCGGAGACCCGCACGTGCATGCCCGCGACGGCCCCGCCGAGCAGGTAGGAGTGGGCCATGTTGTTGGCCCCGTCGCCGAAGTAGGCCAGCGTGAGCCCCGCGGTCCTGCCGAAGTGCTCCCTGACGGTCTGCAGGTCGGCGAGGATCTGGCAGGGGTGGAACTCGTCGGTGAGGGCGTTGACCACCGGCACCGAGGACGCCGAGGCCATGGCCTCGATCCTCTCCTGGCCCGAGGTGCGCCACACGATGGCGCCCACCTGGCGCTCCAGGACCCGGGCGGTGTCCTCGATCGACTCGCCCCGGCCCATCTGGGAGGACCCGGCGTCGAGGATCAGCGGGAGGCCGCCGAGCTCGCCGATGCCGACCGCGAAGGAGACGCGGGTGCGGGTGGAGTGCTTGTCGAAGAGGACGGCGACGGTCTGCGGCCCCTCGAAGGGACGGTAGGCGTAGCGGTCCTTCTTCACGGCCTCGGCCAGGTCGAGCACCTGGGCCTGCTCCGCGGGAGAGAGGTCGTCGTCCCTGAGGAAGTGCCTGACGTGCGCGTTTCCGGCGAGGTTACTGGGCATCTGCGGCCTCGTCGAGGATGGCGGGGAGCGCGGCCACGAAGGTCGCGACCTGGGCGGAGGTGATCACCAGCGGGGGCGCGAGCCGTACGGCGTCGGGCTGGAGGGCGTTGACCAGGAAGCCGGCGCGCTGGGCGGCGGCCTGGACCTGGGCGGAGCGGGCGCCGGTCAGCACGACGGCCCGCCACAGGCCCCGGCCGCGGACGCCGGCGAGCAGCGGGTGGTCGATCGCGGCGACGCCCTCGGCGAGCTCGGCGCCGACGGTGCGGGCGTGTTCCAGCAGGCCGTCGCCGTCGATGGTGTCGAGCACGGCGAGCGCGGCGGCGGCCGAGACGGGGTTCCCGCCGAAGGTGGACCCGTGGTCGCCCTGGGCGAAGACGGTGCCCGCCGCGCCGAAGCCGACGCAGGCGCCGATCGGCATGCCGCCGCCGAGGCCCTTGGCCAGGGTGAGGACGTCGGGCAGGACGCCCTCGTGCTGGTGGGCGAACCAGTGCCCGGTGCGGCCGATCGCCGACTGGATCTCGTCGGCGACCAGCAGCGCGCCGGTGGCGTCGCAGATCTGCCTGGCGGCCGTGAAGTAGCCCTCGGGCGGGGGCACGACCCCCGCCTCGCCCTGGGTGGGTTCGAGGAAGACCGCGGCGCACTCGCCGGTGACCGCGTTCTTGAGCGCGTCGGCGTCACCGTACGGGACGAAGCGGACGTCGATCGAGAAGGGCCCGAACTGGTCGCGGATGGAGGGCTTGCCGGTCAGGGCGAGCGCGCCCAGGCTACGGCCGTGGAAGCCGTTCTCCGCGGCCACGAAGTAGGTGCGGCCGTTGGTCTTGCCGTACTTGAGGGAGAGCTTCAGGGCGGCCTCGTTGGCCTCGGTCCCGGAGTTGGTGAGGAACACCCTGGCCGGGACGCCGAGCAGGCCGAGCAGGCGCTCGGCGAGCAGCACCTCGGGCTCGTGCAGGAAGAGGTTGCTGGTGTGGGCGAGCGTGGCGACCTGCCGGGAGACGGCCTCCACCAGGGCGGGGTGGGCGTGGCCGAGCGAGCTGACCGCGATGCCGCCGATCAGGTCGAGGTACTCGCGGCCGTCGACGTCCCAGACCCTGCTGCCCTCGCCCCGGGCCAGTGCCACCGGGGGCACGCCGTAGTTGGGCATGAAGGCGGCCTCGAAGCGCCTGGCGAGTGCCTCTCCTGCGGGTCGTTCCTGCGGGCTCACTGGTCGTTCCCCTTCAGCTGGGCGGGGGCCTCGGGCCGCCGCCTGACCGGATCGGGCGCGGCCGCCGCCTCGGGGGCGTCGGGCAGCACCATGGTTCCTATGCCCTCGTCGGTGAAGATCTCCAGCAGCACCGAGTGAGGCACCCTGCCGTCGAGCACGTGGGCCCGTGGCACGCCGCCGCGGATGGCGGTCAGGCACGCCTCCATCTTGGGGATCATGCCGCTGGACAGGCCCGGCAGGAGCTTCTCCAGCTCGGTGGCCGACAGCCGTTCGATGATCTCGTTCTCGTCGGCGTCTGGGCGCCAGTCACGGTACAGGCCCTCGACGTCGGTCAGGATGATCAGCTTTGACGCCTGGAGCTCCACGGCGAGCGCGGCGGCGGCGGTGTCGGCGTTGACGTTGTAGACGGTGCCGTCGTCGCTGCGCGCGATGGAGGAGATCACCGGGATCCGCCCGTCGTCCAGCAGCGCCCGCACGGCTCCGGCCTCGACCTTGACGATGTCGCCGACCTGGCCGATGTCGACGCCGACGCCGTCGACGACGGCGTGCTTGCGCACGGCGGTGAACAGGTGGGCGTCCTCGCCGGACATCCCGATCGCGAACGGCCCGTGCCGGTTGACCAGGCCGACCACGTCGCGGTTGACCTGGCCGACGAGGACCATCCTGACGACCTGCATGGCCTCGGGGGTGGTGACCCTGAGCCCGGCGGTGAAGGTGGACTCGATGCCGAGCAGGTCGAGCTGGGCGTTGATCTGCGGCCCTCCCCCGTGCACGATCACCGGCTTGAGCCCGGCGTAGCGCAGGAAGACGACGTCGGCGGCGAACTTCTCGCGCAGGTGCTCCTCGGTCATCGCGTTGCCGCCGTACTTGATGACGACGGTCGCGCCGTGGAAGCTCGCGAGCCAGGGCAGCGCCTCGATCAGCGTGGTGGCCTTCGCCAGGGCCTCGGCGCGTCTCATCATGAGGAGTACGCCGAGTTCTCGTGGACGTAGGCCGTGGTGAGGTCGGTGGTGTGGATCGTCGCCGCGTGCGGTCCCGCCGACAGGTCGATGATGACCGTCACCTCGCGCGGGGTGAGGTCGACCTTGGAGCGGTCGTCGCCCGCGGCTCCGCCCCGGCAGATCCAGATGCCGTTGATGGCCACGTTGAGCCGGTCGGGCTCGAAGACGGCGTCGGTGGTGCCGACGGCCGACAGCACCCGGCCCCAGTTGGGGTCCTCGCCGAAGATGGCGCACTTGAAGAGGTTGGAACGAGAAACGGCGCGGCCGACGGTGACCGCGTCGTCCTCGGAGGCGGCGCCGACGACCTCGATGGCGATCGCCTTGGAGGCGCCCTCGGCGTCCATCAGCAGCTGGCGGGCGAGGTCGGCGCAGACCGCCAGCAGGACCTGCTCGAACTCGGCGAGATCGGGGACGACCTCCGAGGCGCCGCTGGCCAGCAGCAGCACGGTGTCGTTGGTGGACATGCAGCCGTCGGCGTCGAGCCGGTCGAAGGTGACCCGCGTCACCTTGCGCAGCACCGCGTCGAGCTGCTCGGCGGACAGGTCGGCGTCGGTGGTGATCACCGACAGCATGGTGGCGAGGCCGGGGGCGAGCATGCCCGCGCCCTTGGCCATGCCGCCGACCATGTAGCCGCCCGCGCCCTTCCTGAAGGAGATCTTCGAGATGGTGTCGGTGGTGCGGATGGCGTCGGCGGCGGCCAGGCCGCCGTCCCTGGCGAGCTGGGAGACCGCGAGGTCGACCCCGGCCAGCAGCGGGTCCATCGGCAGCCGCTCGCCGATCAGGCCGGTGGAGCAGACCGCGACCTCCCCGGCCGAGTCTCCCAGGGCGGCGGCGACCTTCTCGGCGGTGGCGTGGGTGTCCTGGAAGCCGAGCGGCCCGGTGCAGGCGTTGGCGCCGCCGGAGTTGAGGACGACGGCGTGGACGCGGCCCCCGGCCAGCACCTGGGCGGACCACAGGACCGGCGCGGCCTTCACCCGGTTCCTGGTGAAGACCCCGGCGGCGGCGCGCGAGGGGCCGTCGTTGACGACCAGCGCCAGGTCGCGGTCGGCGCTGGACTTGATGCCGGCGGCGACACCCGCCGCGCGGAAGCCGAGAGGGGCGGTCACGCTCATGGGGCGACTCCGTTGAGAGGAAGGCCGAGCTCTTCCGGCAGGCCGAGGGCGAGGTTGGCGCTCTGGATCGCCCCTCCGGCCGTGCCCTTGGTGAGGTTGTCGATGGCGACGACGGCGACGACGCGGCCCGCGCGCTCGTCCAGGACGACCTGGAGGGCGGCGGTGTTGGCGCCGAGGGTCATCGAGGTGGCGGGCCACTGGCCCTCGGGCAGCAGCCGCAGGAACGGCTCGTCCTTGGTGGCGACCTCGTAGGCCTCGCGCAGGGCCGCGGGGGTGAGGCCGGGCCTGGCGGGGGCGGTGCAGGTGGCGAGGATGCCGCGGCTCATCGGCGCCAGCACGGGCGTGAAGGAGACGGTGACCGGCCCGCCGGCCAGCGAGGAGAGGTTCTGCTCCATCTCCGGGGTGTGCCGGTGGACGCCGCCGACGCCGTACGCGCTGGCGGAGCCCATCACCTCGCTGCCCAGGAGGTTCGGTTTGGGGGCCCGGCCGGCCCCGCTGGTGCCGCTGGCGGCGACCACCACCACGTCGGGCTCGACGAGACCGGCGGCGAAGGCGGGGAAGAGGGCCAGGGTGACGGCCGTCGGGTAGCAGCCGGGCACCGCGATCCTGCGGGTGGCGCGCAGCTCCTCGCGCCGTCCCGGCAGCTCGGGCAGCCCGTACGGCCAGGTGCCGGCGTGGACGCCGCCGTAGAAGTGCTCCCAGGCGGCGGGGTCGGAGAGACGGAAGTCGGCGCCGCAGTCGACCACGAGGGTGCCGTCGCCGAGCTGCTCGGCGACGGCGGCCGACTGGCCGTGCGGCAGGGCGAGGAAGACGAGGTCGTGGCCGCCGAGGGTCTCGACGCTGGTCTCCAGCAGGATCCTGTCGGCCAGCGGGGCCAGGTGTGGCTGGTGGGCGCCGAGGGCGGTGCCCGCGCTCGACGCCGCGGTCAGCGCGCCGATCTCGATGCCGGGGTGGGACAGCAGCAGGCGCAGGAGCTCACCTCCGGCATAACCGCTGGCACCCGCGATCGCCGCTCTCATCCGTCCCCCCACCGTCTGCATGTTCATGCATTGCTACTCATGGACTTACTGGAAAGATTATGCATCGTGAGGGATTGTCATGCAAGCCGGTTATGACGCGGGCCGCCCACTCAGAGGTAACCCGCCGGGGCGGAAAAACCAAGGGGTACCGCTTTACCGGCTCGCGAAGGCGGGCACGAAAGCATCGGCCATGTTTCGGCACTGTTGCACGTACCTACCGGTCGGTATCGTGACCTTCCCGGCCCCTCCACCTCCAGGAGTGCGAACGAATGACTGTCACCCACGCCCAGGTCCAGGCCCGGCTCACCGGCCCGGGGCAGCTTTTCGAGACGGAAGAGATCCAAAGCCACGGCGGGACCGTGAAGACCTGGAAGCACGCGCCTCGCGACTTCCGGGCCCTCCTGGAGACGAGCAGGTTCCACGGCGACAAGGTGTTCCTGACCTACGAGGACGAGCACATCACCTACGAGGAGCACTTCCGGCGGGCCGCCACGCTCGCGCGGCGCCTGGTGGACGAGTACGGCGTGGTCAAGGGCGACCGGGTGGCCATCGCCATGCGCAACTACCCCGAGTGGGTGGTCTCCTTCTCGGCCGCGCTGGCCGCCGGGGCGATAGCCGTGCCGCTCAACGCGTGGTGGACGCCGCAGGAGCTGGAGTACGGGCTGTCGGACTCCGGGGCCAAGGTGCTGATCGCCGACGGCGAGCGGGCGGCCGGGCTCGCCGGCCTGGCTCCGGCGCTGATCGTGACCCGCGGCGAGGCGCCCGAGGGCGCCCGCTCCTTCGACGACGTGATGGGCGAGGTGAGGGCCGACGTCACGCTGCCGCCGGTCGAGCTCTCCCCCGAGGACCCGGCGACGATCTTCTACACCTCCGGCACCACGGGCCGCCCCAAGGGCGCGCTCGGCAGCCACCGCAACCTCGGCCAGTCGCCGATGACCGTCGCCTACGGCCTGTACCGCAGCGTGATCAAGGCGGGCAAGGACCCGGGCGACGCGGCCGGGCAGCGGCGGGTCACCCTGCTCACCGTGCCGCTCTTCCACGTCACCGGCTGCTTCGCGGTGATGACCACCACCATGTTCACCGGGGGCGGCCTGGTGCTGATGTACAAGTGGGACCCGGGCCGCGCGCTGGAGCTGATCGAGCGCGAGAGGATCACCGGCCTCACCGGCGTGCCCACCAACGTGTGGCAGCTCCTGTCCCACCCCGACCTGGACAAGTACGACATCTCCAGCCTCAGTGGCCTCGGGTACGGCGGCGCCCCCGCCCCGCCGAAGCTGCTGGAGCGCATCACCGAGCAGCTGCCCAACCGCGCCCCCTCCAACGGGTACGGCATGACCGAGACCACCGCGCTCGCCATCAGCAACGCCGGGGCCGACTACCTGGCCAAGCCCGACAGCATCGGCCTGCCGATGGCCGTGGTCGAGGTGAAGATCGCCGACCCGCTCGGCGGCGAGCTGCCGGTCGGCACGGTCGGCGAGCTCTGCCTGCGCGGCCCGAACGTCATCCTGGGCTACTGGAACCGGCCCGAGGCCACCGCGGAGACCTTCGTGGGCGGCTGGCTGCACACCGGCGACCTGGCCAGGGTGGACGAGGATGGGTTCGTGTTCATCGTGGACCGGGCCAAGGACATGGTCATCCGCGGCGGCGAGAACGTCTACTGCGCCGAGGTCGAGGCCGCCCTGTTCGAGCACCCGGCGGTCGAGGACGCCGCGGTGATCGGGATCCCCCACGACGAGCTGGGCGAGGAGGTCGGCGCGGTGCTCCGGCTGTCGGCCCCGGTCACCGACGAGGAGCTGCGGGCCTTCCTGCGCGAGCGGATCGCCCCCTTCAAGGTCCCGGTCAGGTTCTGGGCACGCGAGACGGAACTCCCCCGCAACCCCGGCGGCAAGATCCTCAAGACCCGGCTGCGCCAGGAGGTGCTGGGCCCCTGAGGCCCGCCGAGGGGTGGGGGCCCCCCCCCCCCGGGGGGGGGCCCCCCCCCCCCCCCCCCGGGGGGGCCCCGGGGGGGGGGGCCCCCCCCGCGGGGGGGGCCCCCCACCCCCCACGCCCGGCCCGGCGTCGAAGGTCGAGGGGAGCGGCCTCCCCGCCCCCTCGGTGACCTGCCGAAAATGATTTGCCATCGCGTGGGTCACCACTGAAACTAGCTTCTCGTGCCCGAAAACGCCGACCGATCGACCACAGGCCTGCTCCGCCGCCTGGCGATGGATCTCAGCCCTCTCCGCGACTCACGCGACTTCCGGCTGCTCTTCGCCTCCGGCGTCATCACGATGTTCGGCACCTTCCTGACCCTGGTCGCGGTGCCCCTGCAGATGAAGGAGCTCACCGGCTCCTACCTGGCGGTCGGCCTGGTCAGCGTCGCCGAGTTCGTCCCGATGGTGGTGTGCGGGCTCTGGGGCGGGGCGATCGCCGACGCCCTCGACCGGCGCAAGATCATTCTTCTCACCGAGGTGGGCCTCTGCCTCACGGTCACGATCCTGACCGTCAACGCGCTGCTCCCGGAACCGCAGGTCTGGGTGCTGTACGTCGTCGGCGCGCTCTCGGCCGGGCTGGGCAGCCTGCAGCGGCCCAGCCTGGAGTCGCTGATGCCGCGCGTGGTCAGGCACGACCAGCTGACCGCGGCCGCCGCCCTCGGCGCCTTCCGGTGGAACCTGGGCGCCATCGTCGCCCCGGGCCTCAGCGGCCTGATCGCGGCCTGGTACGGCGTCGCCGTCGCGTACGGCGTCAACGTCGTGACCTTCCTGGCGTCCCTGGTCCTGCTCTGGATGGTCCGGGCCCAGCCCCGCCCGGAGGACGCCCCCTCGGCCTCGATCAGGTCTCTCGTCCAGGGGGTCCGCTACGCCGTGGGCCGCTCCGACCTGATGGGCACCTACCTGGTCGACATCGCCGCGATGATCTTCGCGTTCTCCACCGCCCTCTACCCCTTCCTCGCCGACGAGCTGGGCGCCCACGAGGCCCTGGGGCTCTTCTTCTCGGCCTCGGCCATCGGCTCGCTGATCGCCTCGGTCACCTCCGGCTGGACCGCGCGCGTGCACCGGCACGGCCTCGGCGTGATCATCGCGGCGGCCGTGTGGGGAGTGGCGGTGGCACTGGCGGCGCTGATGCCCAACGTCTGGGGCATCTTCGCCTTCCTCGCCGTGGCCGGGGCCGCCGACATGATCAGCGGCGTCTTCCGCTCGACCATCTGGAACCAGACCATCCCCGACGAGTTCCGCGGCCGCCTGGCGGGCATCGAGCTGCTCTCCTACACCAGCGGCCCGATGCTCGGCAACGCCAGGGCCGGCCTGATGGCCGGCATCGGCGGCACCCGCTTCTCCCTGGGCGTCGGCGGCCTGCTGTGCGTCGGCGCGGTGGCGGCGATGGCCGCGCTGCTGCCGAGCTTCCGCACCTACGACGCCCGCGTCGACGAGCACGCGATCAGGGAGCGCATCCGTCGCGAGGAGGCCGCCCGCACTTGACGGCGGGCACCGGCAAGTATCCTCACGGAACGGAACCTCCTTGCTACTGTGAGATTATGACGGTCGACGTACGGAGCCCCGAGATGACGGAGTCCTCGCTGCCCGACTGGGCCTTCCCCCCGCCGGAGGGGTTCGTCGCGGAGGACCTCGATCGCATTCCGCAATTGCCCGCACACACAGAGTTAATCGATGGAAGCCTTGTCTTCGTGAGTCCTCAGGCTTCTTTTCACATGCGAGCGGTGGATCTGCTGGTCGACGCCCTTCGCCACGCCGCGCCCACCGATCTTCGAGCGCGTCGGGAGATGAGCGTCATCCTGGGCGAACGGCAGCGGCCCGAGCCCGACGTCAGCGTCATCCACGCCTCCGCCGAGCACAGCCCGGAGCAGACCTTCTACCGGGCCGAGGACGTCGTGCTGGCCGTGGAGGTCATCTCCCCCGACTCCAGGGCGCGCGACCGCGACCGCAAGCCGGTGTTGTACGCCGAGGCGGGCATCGCGCACTTCTGGCTGGTCGAGAACCAGTCGGGGAGACCCACGATCTACGTCTATGAGCTCGACCCGGTCGCCAGGTCGTATGTTCTCACCGGCATCCACCACGACCGGCTCAAGATCTCGGCGCCGTTCGACATCGACATCGACCTGACGGGGATCGACCGGCTCTAGGATCCGGCCCCGGTGTGTTCACCGCCCGGGGCGGGCTCCGTCACATCGCCCGAGCATCCCGTCCACCGCTCCGTCCGGACGTCCCGTCGACCGGCACGTGCCCCGCCTCTTCGCACGGGAGTCCCCGGACGGGGTCCTGCCTCACCCGTTCTCGCGCCAGCCCTCGTACTCCTCGGCCAGTGCCTCCAGGCGGGCCACACCCTCCGGCGGCAGTGCCCCGGAGGGGTCCTCGACCACCACCAGCCACTGGGCGTCCTCGGCGTCGTCCTCGCCCGCGAGGGTCTCCCTGACCACCGTGGGCACGCCGACCACCGGAAACTCCCCGGCCACGGTCTCGGCGACCTCCTCGGCGGCGTCGCGCTCGGCGAACACCAGCAGATGCCTCATCGCCCCCTCCCGGGGAAGGGCTTCGATCCGCCCTGAGCGAGCGGCGGGTACGTCATCGTCGCCTCCTGAAGGAGAACCCACCCGGGACCCGGATCACCCCGGCCCGGGACAGGGAGAAGGGGCCCGGGACACGCCCCGGGCCCCTCGTGAACCGGTCAGACGCCGCGCAGCCGCGCCCCGGCGCGCTCCCCGGCGAGGGCCACGGCCGCGTCGCGGGCCGCGGTGGTCTCCTCCACGGTGAGCGTCCGGTCGGGCGCCCGGAAGCGCAGCGAGTAGGCGAGGGACTTCTTGCCCTCGCCCGCCTGGGCGCCGGTGTAGACGTCGAACAGCCGGATCGACTCCAGCAGCGGGCCCGCGCCCTCGCGCAGCGCCGCCTCCACGGTGGCCACCGGGGTCGCCGCGTCGACGATGAGCGCGACATCCTGACCCGCGACGGGGTACGCGGAGATGGCCGGGGCCTGCGGCGGACCCGCGGTCAGCGGCTCCAGCCGGGTCAGCTCCAGCTCCATCGCGCAGGTGCGTGGCGGCAGGCCGTACGCCTCGACGACACGCGGGTGCAGCTCACCGGCGTGACCGACGAG
This sequence comes from Streptosporangium sp. NPDC002721, assembly GCF_042888905.1. NCBI lineage: Bacteria > Bacillati > Actinomycetota > Actinomycetes > Streptosporangiales > Streptosporangiaceae > Streptosporangium > Streptosporangium sp. NPDC002721. The sequence goes on along the minus strand of NZ_JBIAQI010000032.1, from coordinate 98,168 downwards.
CACGTCACCGGCGTACAGCGCGGCGCAGCGGCCCGGGTGCCAGGGCTCGTGCCGGTCGGCGCGGACGTCGAGGGTGACCCCGGCCTCGGCGGCCACCACCCGGGCCGCTTCGACGGCGTCCGCCCAACCGGCCGCGCGGCCCCTGCCCCACCAGCCGGACGGCTCGAACTCCCCGGCCAGCACCGCCCCGACCCGGAGCGGCTGGGCCGGCAGCGCGGACTCGATCGAGGCGAGCTCCTCCGGGCTCGGCCTGCGGTCGACACCCAGTACGGGAGCGACGGCGGGCGCGTCGGACGAGGGCCGGTAGACCAGGCCCGCCTCGAACAGCGCCACGTCGCCGAAGCCCCGGCCCACGTTGCGGACCAGCGTCTTGAGCAGGCCGGGCAGCAGGGTCGTCCGCATCAGCGGCTCGTCCTCGCTGAGCGGGTTGGCCAGCCGCACGGCCAGGCGGCGCGCGTCGCTGGCGGGCAGCTGCAGGTTGTCGAAGTCGCGCTCCCCGTTGAACGGGTAGGCGAGGATCTCGACGTAGCCCGCGGCGGCGAGGGCGCGGCCGACCCGGCGGCGCAGGCGCTGGCTCTCGCTGAGACCGGCGCCCGCCGGGGCGGCGGGCAGGATCGAGGGCAGGTTCTCGTAGCCCTCCAGCCTGATGACCTCCTCGGCGAGGTCGTTCGGGTCGGTCAGGTCGGGCCGCCACGAGGGCGGGGTGACCGCCAGCATGTCGTCACCGGTGACCGCGAGCCTCGCGGCGATCCCGGCGGAGGCGGGGTCGCCGGTGGCCGCGGTGCCGGCCACCGTGCCGCCCGTGGCCGGGGCGGTCGCGCCGGTGGCCGCCTCCACCGCGCAGCCGACCTGCTCCAGGCGGCGGATCACCGTCTCGCGGTCGTAGGCGGTGCCCGCGACCCGGCCGGGGTAGTCACTCGGGATGGCGATGTGAACCGGTGCGACCTCCACCTCGGCGTGGGTGACGCCCGGCTGGATCGTGCCGCCGCCGAGCTCGGCCAGCAGGCGGGCCGCGCGCCAGGAGGCGTACAGCGGAAGCTCCCTGTCGACGCCCCGCTCGAAGCGCTTGGAGGCCTCGCTGACCAGGTTGTGCCGGCGCGACATGCGCGCGGTGCCGCTGGCGGAGAAGTGGGCCGCCTCGATCACGATGTCGGCGGAGGCGTCGGAGATCTCGGTGTGCAGGCCGCCCATGGTGCCGGCCATCGAGATCGCGCCCGACCCGTCGGTGATCAGGATGTCGTCCGGGTGGAGCTTGCGGACCACGTGGTCCAGCGTCTCCAGCGTCTCGCCCGGCTCGGCCCTGCGCACCACGATCTCGCCGGTCAGCTTGGCCGCGTCGAAGGCGTGCAGCGGCTGGCCCAGCTCCAGCATGACGTAGTTGGTGACGTCGACGGCGAGCGAGACCGGGCGCATGCCGGCACGGGCGAGCCGCGCGCGCATCCACAGCGGACTCGGCGCCGACGGGTCGAACCCGCGGACCTCGCGGAGCACGAAGCGGTCGCAGGCCGACGGGTCGGCGATCGAGGCCGGGTAGGACGGGCCCGCCGGGGCGGGCGGGGAGACGTCGGAGGGGTCGATGAACGCCGAGTCGAAGGCGGTGGCCGCCTCGCGGGCCACGCCCCGGATGGAGAGGGCGTAGCCGATGTCGGGGGTGATCTCCAGCTCGATCACGTCGTCGCGCAGGCCGAGCAGCTCGACCACGTCGGCGCCGATCGGGGTGCCGGCGGGCAACACGAGGATGCCGGGCGAGGAGTCGGCCACGCCGAGCTCCGCCTCCGAGCAGATCATGCCGTCGGACAGCCGCCCGTAGGTCTTGCGCGAGGCGATCTCGAACCCGCCGGGCAGCACGGCGCCGGGCAGCGCGACCGGGACGCGGTCACCGGCCTCGAAGTTGGTCGCGCCGCAGACGATCTCGCGCGGCGCGGCCTCCCCCACCTCGACCTGGCAGTGGCGGATGGGCTTCTTGAACCCCTCCAGCGTCTCGATGGAGAGCACCTCGCCCACGACGACGTTCTTGATGTCGTGGCCGTAGGAGATGACGGACTCGAGCTTGAGCCCGGCGGCGGTGAGCTTCTCGGCGATCTCGTGCGCCGTGACGGCGGGGAGATCGACGTACTCCCGCAGCCATGAAAGCGGGACCTTCATCAGACCTCCATTCCGAACGGAAGGGTGAAGCGGACGTCTCCCTCGACCATGTCGCGCATGTCCTCGGCGTTGTGGCGGAACATCAGGGTGCGCTCGACGCCCATGCCGAAGGCGAAGCCGCTGTAGCGGGCGGGGTCGACGCCGCAGGCGATGAGCACCCGCGGGTTGACCATGCCGCAGCCGCCCCACTCGATCCAGCCCTCGGACTTGCAGGTACGGCAGGGCGGGTTGCCGGGCACCGCGGAGGCGCCCCGGCAGACGAAGCACTTCAGGTCCATCTCGGCGGAGGGCTCGGTGAAGGGGAAGTAGTTGGGCCGGAAACGGGTGGTGATCCCCTCGCCGAACATGACCTCGGCGAACCGGTCGAGGGTGCCCTTGAGGTGGGCCATGGTCAGGCCCTCGTCGATCGCGAGCCCCTCGACCTGGTGGAAGACGGGGGTGTGGGTGGCGTCGAGCTCGTCGGTGCGGAACACCTTGCCCGGCGAGATCACGTAGACCGGGAGCTCCCTGCCGAGCAGCGCCCGGATCTGGACCGGAGAGGTCTGGGTGCGCAGCACCTTGCCGGAGTCGACGGACTCCACGAAGAAGGTGTCGTGCTCCGAGCGCGCCGGGTGGTCGGCGGAGATGTTCAGCGCGTCGAAGTTGAACCACTCCCCCTCCAGCTCGGGACCCTCGGCCACCTCGTAGCCCATCGCGACGAAGGCGTCGGCGATGCGCTCCTGGAGGGTGGTCAGGGGGTGCCTGGCGCCGCGGGGGGCGCGGGCGGAGGGCAGCGTGACGTCGACGGTCTCCTCGACGAGGACCCTCTCGTCGCGCTCGGCCTCCAGCTGCGCCTGCCGCTCGGCGAGGGCGTCGGCGACCGCCTTGCGGGCGCCGCCGATGCGCTTGCCCGCCTCGGAACGGGCCGCCGGGGGCAGGGCGCCGATCTCGCGGTTGGCCAGGGCGATCGGTGAGCGGTCACCGGCGTGCGCGAGGCGCACCTGCTTGAGTTCTTCGAGGTCGCGCGCCGCCTTGACGGCGTCGAGCGCGTCGGCCTGCATGCGCGCCATCTCGTCGGCGTGCAGCGGGGTCACCTCGACCGGGTCGTAGTTTGACAAGAGAGAGCTCCGAATCCAGGGCTTGAGCGGCCATGAGTCTAGTCGGATGAGCCCACCGGGCCGACATTCGCGATCAGGCGAAGTCGGGGGTGCCGGTGGGCACCATAAATCGAAACTCGGCGCCGCCCTCGGGCCCGCGCTGCACGGAGATGGTGCCGCCATGCGCCTCGATCAGCCCCTTGACGATGAACAGGCCGAGCCCGGTGCCGCCGCGGCGGCGGGCGTTGCCCCGCCAGAACTGCCGGAAGACGCGCGTGACCAGCTCGGGCGGGATGCCCTCCCCCTGGTCGCGGACGGACACGGTCACTCCCCATTCGCTCGGCTCGACGACTATTGTCACCGTACCGCGCCCGTGACGCACCGCGTTTTCCATCAGATTGGCGAGCACCTGGTCGATCTTGTCCTGGTCGAGCCAGGTCTCGGGCAGCTCGCCGCGCACCTGGAGCACGAAGCGGCCCTCCGGCTCGCCCGCCGCCATCCGTCCCGCGATGATCCTTGCGATCCTGGCCGGGATGTCGACCACCTGGCGGTGGATCTCCAGCCGCCCCGACTCGATGCGCGAGACGTCGAGCAGCTCGGTGATCAGCCGGGTCACCCGGTCGGCGTCGGCGTTGACGGTCTCCAGCATGACGAGCTTCTGGTCGTCGGTGAAGCGGGTCCACTTGGCCAGCAGGGTCGCGGTGAACCCCTTGACGCTGGTGAGCGGGGAGCGGAGTTCGTGGGCGACGGTGGAGACCAGGTCGGCGCGGCTGCGTTCCAGGCGGGCGCGGGCCCCGGCGTCACGCAGCGTGATGACCACCCGGACGACCTCCCCGCCCCGCCGGGGCTCGCGCACCAGCCGGGCGGCCACCAGCAGCTCCTGGCCGCCGGGGGTGCGCAGCGGCAGCTCGGGCTGGCGGGCGCGGCTGGAGAGCCCGCCGTAGGTGTCGAGCCACTTCCACCAGTCGCGCCCGTCGTGGTCGTGGAAGGAGAACACGTCACGTAGGTGCCGCCCCGCGGCCCGCTCACGGGTGACGCCGGTCAGGAGGGCGGCGGCCCGGTTGACGGTGAGCACATGGCCGTCGCCGTCGGTCACCACGAGGCCGTCGGGAAGCTCGTCGACGTCGATCACGGAAACGGAATCGGTGCTCCGCTCGCCGGTGTGTTCGCCGTGCACGACCCCGCCTCCTAGACGCTACATGGCCGACAATAGCGGGTTTCCCGCACCGTACGGCAGCCTCGCCGGGCGGGGAGCCTCACCTGGAGCCGGCGCCGGTGCGCTGAGACCGGGCAGATGCGTACAGACAGACCGCGGCGGCGGTCGCGAGGTTCAGGCTCTCGGCCCGCCCGTGGATGGGGACCCGGACGACCTCGTCGGCGAGCTTGAGGATCTCCTCGGGGAGCCCCCACGCCTCGTTGCCGAAGATCCAGGCCGTCGGCCCGGACAGGTCCACGTCGTCCAGGGTCTGCCTGCCCGCGCCGTCGGCGGCGAGCACCCGCAGCCCCGCCCCCTTGATGTGCTCCACGGCCCGCGCCACCGGGACGCCGGTGGTGACCGGGAGGTGGAACAGGCTGCCGGCGCTGGCCCGCACGCACTTGCCGTTGTAGGGGTCGACCGAGGCGTCGGTGAAGACGACGGAGTCGGCGCCCGCGGCGTCGGCCGTACGCAGCACGGTGCCCGCGTTTCCGGGATCGCGGACGTGGGCCAGCACCGCCACCAGCCTGGAGCCGGGGACGACGGAGGCGTCCAGCGGCACGTGCACGAAGCGGCACACGGCCAGCAGCCCCTGGGGGGTGACGGTCTGGGCCAGCTCGGACATGACCTCGCCGCTGGCCCGGAAGAGCGGCACCCCCGCGGCGGTGGCGGCGGTGACGACGTCGGCGTGGCGCAGCTCGGCCTCGGCCGTGGCGAACAACTCGACCACGACGCCCTCCAGCGCCAGCGCCTCGCGGACCGCCTGCGGCCCCTCCGCCAGGAAGGAACGGTCGCGGTCCCTGAAGGCCCGCTTCGTCAGCCTGCGCGCGGCCTTGACCCGCGGCGACTTGATGTTGGTCAGCTCAGACCCGGCCATGCCCGTCCCCCAAGAACCCCAAGAATGCGAATGCGGCCCGCAGCGTGATCGCTGCGGGCCGCACGGTCGTCAGTGCCTCGCTCAGCCGGCGACCGGCGCGTTCACGTCGGCCGGGAGCGCCTTCTTGGCGGCCTCGACCAGCGTCGCGAACGTGGCGGCGTCGTTGACCGCGAGGTCGGCGAGGATCTTGCGGTCGACCTCGATGGAGGCGAGCCGCAGGCCCTGGATGAGCCTGTTGTAGGTGATGCCGTTCTGGCGGGCAGCGGCGTTGATGCGCTGGATCCAGAGACGGCGGAAGGTGCCCTTGCGGTCCTTGCGGTCGCGGTAGGCGTACGTCATCGAGTGGAGCATCTGCTCCTTGGCCTTGCGGTACAGCCTGGATCGCTGACCCCGGTAGCCCTTCGCCCGCTCGAGAACGACCTTGCGCTTCTTCTTGGCGTTGATCGCCCGCTTCACGCGTGCCATGTGTATCTATCTCCCCGGGGGCGGTTACTTAGCGAGCAGCTTCTTGATCTTCTTGGAGTCGGCGTCGGAGAGCACGACCTCGGGCTTGAGACGACGCGTCAAGGTGGACGGCTTGTGCTCGTTGTAGTGCGCACGGTTGGCGCGACGGCGCACAAGCTTGCCGGAACCCGTGAGCCTGAACCGCTTCTTCGCACCGCTGTGCGTCTTCATCTTCGGCATCTCAGCCGTCTCTCCCTCAATCGTGCCGATGTCCCGGGCCGGTAACCCAAGTCAAGGGCGTGCCTGACTACGAGACCGGACCCGGTCTCGGACTGATCTCGCGACTACCTGACGATCCAGGCTATGCGAGTTACTCCTGCGGAGCCGCCACCGCTCCGCTGACGGACACCTCGTCGTCGACGCGCGTCTCGCCCGCGGCCGGTGACCCTTCACCAGGAGCGTTCTCGTCATGCCGCGCCTTGGCCGCCGCCTTCTCGGCCTTGGCCTCGGCCTTCTTCTTGTGCGGGCCGATCACCATGATCATGTTTCGGCCGTCCTGCTTGGGCTGGGACTCGACGAAGCCGAGCTCCGTCACGTCCTCCGCCAGCCGCTGCAGGAGCCGGAAGCCCAGCTCGGGCCGGGACTGCTCCCGGCCGCGGAACATGATGGTGACCTTGACCTTGTCGCCGGCCTTGAGGAACCGCACCACGTGACCCTTCTTGGTCTCGTAGTCGTGCGGGTCGATCTTCGGCCGAAGCTTGATCTCCTTGATGATGGTGTACGCCTGGTTACGGCGCGCCTCGCGTGCCTTCATCGCGGACTCGTACTTGAACTTGCCGTAGTCCATGAGCTTGCACACCGGCGGGCGGGCCGTTGCCGCGACCTCGACCAGGTCGAGGTCGGATTCTTGAGCCAGCTTCAAGGCATCGCCGATGGAGACGATGCCCACCTGCTCGCCGTTCGGGCCGACGAGGCGGACCTCGGGCACGCGAATGCGGTCATTGATGCGGGGCTCGGCGCTGATGGGGCCTCCTAGGTTGCGATCCGCGGCCATCCCGGGAGGGGGCCGCAACATGCTCGATCGTGCCGGGAGGTCGTAGAACGCACACCCTTCGAGGGCGTTCGAACGCAAGATGCCCCGCACGTCACGCATGCGGGGCCACAAGAACTCGAAGGCTTGACGCCGTAAGCTCTCCGGGGACTTACCCCCGGTTGTGATCCTGACCTGTCAGCCTTGCGGCCGACGAGGTGGGAGGACGACCTCCGCTTGCGCGTCCAGCAGGCACGCCGGACCGATCGAGTCGTTACTCTACCACAACGGCTCACTCACGCAGAATCATCCCGCCGGGGCGGCACGCCTGACGATCTCGGCCTTTCCCGCCGCGCGCATCGCCTCCACCGGCACGTCCGCGCGGCCGGTCATCATCTCGACCTGCCGGACCGCCTGGTGCAGGAGCATCGGGAAGCCGCCGACGACGATCCCGCCCCGCTCGGCCACGGCCATGGCCGGCCGGGTGGGCCAGGGCGCGTAGACCACGTCGAAGAGGGCGGGCACGCCCGCCAGCGTCCCGGCGTGGTCGTCGGCCGCCCCGGAGGGCAGGGTCGAGACGACCAGGTCGACCTCCAGCGCGGTGTCGAGCTTGTCGAGGGTCCGCAGCGACAGGTCCATGCCCAGCCGCTCGGCGACCTCCGCGGTCTCCCCCGCCCTGGCGGGGTCGCGGACCACGAGGATCGCCTCGCGGAGGCCGAGCTCACGCAGGGCGGCCAGCGCGGAGGCCGCCGTCGCGCCTCCGCCGAGGACGGTCGCCGCCCGCGGCGGGGGCACGCCCGCCTCGGCGAGCGCCTGGACGACGCCGTACACGTCGGTGTTGTGCCCGTGCCGGGCGCCGTCGCGCAGGATCACCGTGTTGACCCCGCCCACCTGGACCGCGAGCTCGGAGACGGTGTCGAGCAGCGGCATCACCGCCCGCTTGAGCGGCATCGTGAGCGACAGGCCCGCCCAGTCGCCGTCCAGCCCGGCGAGGAGGCCGGGGAGACCGGCCTCGTCGCACTCGATCGCCTCGTAGTTCCAGTCGTGCAGCCCCATCGCCCGGTGGGCGGCGCGGTGCAGGTGCGGGGAGAGCGAGTGGACGATCGGCGATCCCAGGACCGCCGCCCTCAGCACCCGTTCACCTTGTTCCTCTCGTACTCGGCCTTGAGCGTGAGGAAGTCGGACTCCACCGAGGCGAACTTGGTGATGCGCTTCTCCGGGCAGGTGGTCACGAACCAGATCCAGTCACCCTTGGTGGGGTTGAGCGCCGCCTGGATGGCGTCGTCGCCCGGGTTGGCGATCGGCCCCGGGGGCAGCCCCATGTGCTCGTAGGTGTTGTAGGGCGACTTGCTCTCGAGGTCCTTGTGGGAGGCCTCGATGCCGTACTTGTTCAGCGCGTACATCACCGTGCTGTCCATCGCCAGCTCGCGAGGCGGGTTGCCGTCGAGCCGGTTGTAGATGACGCGGGCCACCTTGCCCATGTCCTCCTCGGTGCCCGACTCGGCTTGGACGATGCTGGCGATCGTCATGATCTCGTGCGGGCTGTGCCCGAGCGCCTTGGCCTTGCTCTGGAGATCATCCTTGTCGGCGGTCTGGTTGAAGCGGTCGACCATCTTGGTCAGGATCTCCCCGGCCGTCATCTTGGGCGTGATCTCGTAGGTGGCCGGGAAGGCGTACCCCTCCAGCCTGCCCCTGGCGTAGGGAGGCAGGCCGAGCTCCCGGACGTCCCTGGCGGCCTGCTGGAACTCCCGCAGCGGCTTGCCTGTCTGCTTGGCGAGCTGCTTGAGGGTGTCGGCCAGGCGCAGCCCCTCCTTGAGGGTGACCTTCTCGTGCAGCCGCTTGCCCGGGTCGAGGAGCTTGACGGCCTCCGCGGCCGACATCTGCTTGCGCATGGCGTACTCGCCCGGCTGCAGGGAGGCGCTCTTGCCCGCCGCGCCGACGGCGTTGACGAAGGCCTTGACGCTCTTCACCACGTCCTGCTCCTGCAGGGTCTGCGCGATGTCGGAGGCGCTCTGGCCGTTCTTGATCTCCACGACGATCTCGCCGGACCCCTGGCCGGTGTAGTCGTCGGGGGTCATCACGTCCTGGACCCAGGTGTAGCCGTAGAAGCCGGCGGCGCCGACGCCGCCGATCAGGACGATGATCGCGAGCATGGGGGCGAGGAAGCCGCCCCGGTTGCGGCGGCGCTTCCTGCGGCGGCCGCGCCGGCCGCCGGAGTCGCGGCCCGGGGACGTGTTGGATCCTCGGCGCGACCGACCTTCGTCGTCGGAACCGACCAGGAAGTCCATATCGAGATCGTTCATAGCGTCGCTGGCCAATCTCCCGCTAGAGACGGCCTGGCGTCAAGCGGGTGTGCCGAACCGAAGAAGGACACCCGGCCGGACGTCCCGGTGCTCCGGGAGCCGTCGTCCGAACCACGGGTGCGGGTCGCCGCCTGCGGCGGAACGGGAGGTATTCCGCCGGGCATCAACGCTTCCCGAGGTATCTGTTCAGCTCTTCCCGGTTTTTCACAAACTCACTCTCTTTGTCAGTGAATTTCGTGATTCTATGCTCCGAGCCGGTAGTGACAAACCCGAACCAATCACCTTGGTCTGGCTGGAGTGCCGCGATCAGCACCGTGACGGCCCCCGGGGACGGCGGCCCTTTCTTCGCGTCTTCGCGGCCGGTTCCTCAAGGTTTGGCCGGGCGGTCACCCGCCTGTAACGTTCCACCGCCGCGACGAGCGGGGCGGGCACGAGGTGGGGACGGACCACGACGAGCCCGGCCATCCCGGTCACCGGCAGCCGTATAGGCCGCGGGCGGCTCACCGAACGGTCCCGCCACCCGGCCTCTCCGCGGTCCCTCCGCCCGGGGGAGGCCCGGCGGGAACGCCGGGAGGCCTGCCGGTGGCGCGCTCGGCGTCCAGCGCGGCCTGCAGCAGCACGATCGCCGCGGCCTGGTCCACCACGCCGCGCTGGTTCTTCGCCTTCACCCCGCTGGCCCTCAGGCCCTGCTGGGCGGTGACGGTCGTCAGCCGCTCGTCGAACAGCCGCACCGGGACGGGTGCCAGCCGCAGCGAGATCCGGTTCGCGAAGTCGCGGGCGATCTCCGCCGCCTGCCCCTCGCGCCCGGAGAGCGAGGTCGGCAGGCCGACCACCACCTCGACGACCTCGTACTCGGCCGCGATCTCCGCGAGCCGGTCGAGGTCGCCCTTGCCGCGCCGGACGGTCTCCACCGGTGTGGCCAGCAGCCCCGAGGGGTCGCTGCGGGCCACACCGATGCGGACCGAGCCGACGTCGACGCCGAGCCGAATGCCGTTTCTCATCGTTCCCGTCTCCGCCGGCGCGCCGGACGCGGCGCGCGGGCGTCGTTCGTCGTCAGGTGAGCGTCTGCGCGATCGCCTGCTCGACGGCGGCGAGGGCCTCGCCGATCGCCTCGGGACGCACACCGCCTCCCTGAGCGACGTCATCCTTGCCGCCACCGCCACCTCCGAGCGCCTTCGCGGCGACACCGACCAGGCGGCCCGCCTTCAGGCCGCGGCCGCGTCCCGCCTCGTTGACCGCGGCCACCACGACCGGCCGGTCGCCGGGGACACCGGCGACGACGACCACCGCGGCGCGATCACCCGGGAACCGGCCGCGCACGTCAAGCGCGAGCTTACGCAGGTCGTCGGGGGAGGTGCCATCAGGCGCGCGGTGTGTCACGACGGACACCCCGTGCAGGTCGACGGCGCTTTCCGCCATCTGCCCCGCACCGGCGAGCACCTGGGCCGAGCGCAGCGCGCCCAGCTCCTTCTCCGCGGCGCGCAGCCGGGAGACGATGCCCTCGATGCGCTCGGGCAGCTCCTCCCTGCGGGCCTTGAGCTGCTCCGACAGCTGGGCGACGAGCACGCTCTCCCTGGCCAGGAAGCGGAAGGCGTCGAGGCCGACCAGGGCCTCCACCCGGCGCACGCCGGCGCCGATCGAGGCCTCGCCGAGCACCTTGACCAGGCCCAGCTGCCCGGAGCTGGCGACGTGGGTGCCGCCGCAGAGCTCGCGGGAGTATTCGCCGACCTCGACGATGCGGACGGTGTCGCCGTACTTCTCGCCGAACAGGGCCAGCGCGCCCATCGCGCGGGCCTCCGCCTGGGAGGTGTGGAAGGCGTTGACCCGCAGGTCGTTGATGAGGACGGCGTTGACCTCGTCCTCGACGTCGCGCAGCACGCTGGGCGGCACGGCTCCGGCGGCGGTGAAGTCGAACCGGAAGCGTCCCGGCGAGTTCTCCGAACCGGCCTGCGCCGCGGTCTCGCCCAGCGCGTTGCGGAAGCCGCGGTGCACCAGGTGGGTGGCGGTGTGGCTGCGGGAGATGGCCCGGCGCCGCTCGACGTCGATCTCGGCCTGGGCCTGGTCGCCCACCCTGATCTCCCCGGAGCGGACCTTGCCCCGGTGCACGACGACGCCGGAGACCGGGGACTGCACGTCCACGATCTCCACCTCGGCCCCGCCGGTGCGGATGACGCCCTGGTCGGAGAGCTGGCCGCCGCCCTCGGCGTAGAAGGGGGTGCGGCCCAGCACGACCTCGACCGGCGTGCCCGCGCCCGCGGCGGGCACGGAGGCGCCGTCGACGAGGAGGCCGACCACCTCGGCCTCGGCCGTCACGTGGTCGTAGCCGAGGAACTCGACCTTGCCGGTCTTCTCCAGGAGCGTGCCGAAGATCGAGATGTCGGCGTTGCCGGTCTTCTTGGAGGCGGCGTCGGCCTTGGCGAGGTCCTTCTGCTCCTTCATCAGCCGGCGGAAGCCCTCCTCGTCGACCTGCAGCCCCTGCTCGGAGGCCATCTCCAGGGTGAGGTCGATCGGGAAGCCGTAGGTGTCGTGGAGCTGGAAGGCCTGGGCCGCGGCGAGCGTGGCCTGCCCCTTGCGCTTGGTCTCCTCGGCCGCCACGTCGAAGATCGCACTGCCGGTGCGGAGGGTGCGCAGGAAGGACTCCTCCTCGGCGTCGATGACGCCGTGGATCTGCGGGGCGTCGGCCTTGAGCTCGGCGTACTGCTCGCCCATGACCTCGACGGTCACGGCGGTGAGCTCGTGCATGTAGCGCTCCTCGCCCGCGCCCAGCAGGCGCAGGTTGCGGATGGCGCGGCGCAGGATGCGGCGCAGCACGTAGCCCCTGCCCTCGTTGGAGGGCAGCACCCCGTCGGCGACGAGCATGACGCCGGTCCTGACGTGGTCGGCGACCACCCGCAGCGACACGTCGGCGCGCCCGTCGCGGCCGTAGCGCGTCTTGGTGAGGTCGGCGGCCCGGTCGAGGATCTTGTACGTGGTGTCGATCTCGTAGATGTTGTCGACGCCCTGCAGGATCGCCGCCATGCGCTCCAGGCCCATGCCCGTGTCGACGCTCTTGGCGGGCAGCTCGCCGGCGATGTCGAAGTCGATCTTGGTGCGTACCGCGCTGAGCTGGTACTGCATGAAGACGTTGTTCCACACCTCGAGGTAGCGGTTCTCGTCGACGACCGGGCCGCCGTCGCGTCCGTACTCGGGGCCGCGGTCGTAGTAGATCTCGCTGCAGGGGCCGCCGGGGCCCGGCACGCCCATGTGCCAGTAGTTGTCGGCCAGGTCGCGGCGCTGGATGCGCTCCTGCGGGACCCCGGCCTTGCGCCAGATGTCGGCGGCCTCGTCGTCGTCGAGGTAGACGGTGGCCCAGAGGCGCTCCTCGGGGAAGCCGAACCCGCCCTCGGACTCGGGCCTGGTCAGCAGCTCCCAGGCGAACGGGATCGCCTGCTCCTTGAAGTAGTCGCCGAAGGAGAAGTTGCCGAGCATCTGGAAGAAGCTGGCGTGCCTGGTCGTCTTGCCGACCTCGTCGATGTCGAGGGTCCGTACGACCTTCTGCGCGCTGGCGGCCCGCTTGTAGGGCGGCTTCTGCTGGCCCAGGAAGTAGGGCTTGAAGGGGACCATGCCCGCGTTGACCAGAAGCAGCGTCGGGTCCTCGGCGATGAGGCTGGCCGAGGGCACGACGGTGTGCCCACGCTCCTCGAAGAAGCGCAGGAAGCGGCGGGCGATCTCTGCCGACTCCATGTCAGCGGCCATCCTTTACGTTGGAGTGATAGGTGTTTTCAACGGTGTCGAGCCCGAACCTGGACCGCAACTCGATTTCCCGCTCGGCCGCGCCCCGCAGGGCGTCGGAGGCGAGGTCGCGTGCCTGTCCCAGGGCGCCGGCGGCGTTGTGCGCGGCCCTCCTGGCCAGATGGTTCGGGTGCAGTGCCTGAAGCTTACGCATGACCCACACGGCGCCGAACGCGCCCAGGCCCATGTAGAAAAGCCTGCGGATCATCGCGGGCGCCTCTCCAGCTCCGGCGCGGCGGGCCTGGGACGCCCGCGGGCGCCCAGCGCCCTGCGGACGCCGTGGGTGAGGGCCGCGACTTTGATCATCGGCCCGGTGACCAGGTTCTGGGTGACGTCGCTGACCTTGGCCACGTGCCCGCTGACCTGCTTGACGTCCTTGGTGATGGCCTCGATGGCGACCAGTTGCCGGTTGGTCTCGCCGACGGCGGCCGACACGTCCTCCAGCAGCGGCACGACGCGGTCGCCCAGCTGGGAGACCATCTTGGTGGTCTCGGTGAGCAGCCGGGCCAGCCTGACCATGACGACGGCCGTGAAGGAGACCAGGATCGCCCAGGCCATCGCGGCGATCAGCCCCGCGACCTCTCCTGCGGTAAGCATCTGCGGACCCGCTCCCCTCATAGGTTCATAGGTGACCCCGGCCATGGTCGGGCGGATTGCAAAACCCTACCGTGCCCGATACCACTCATCCCCGCTTACCGCGCTCCGCCGGGGCGCGGGCCTGCCCGGGACCTGGACGATCGGGCCCGGCCGGTACGGCGCGCGGGCCGTACCCGAAGGCGTCCGCGCACAGCTGCGCGAACCGGGTGATCCCGGGGATCAGGAGGAACCATCCGGCCAGCGCCCGGCCGAGGTGGATGTGGGTCAGGACGTGCGCGACCGCGGCCATGCCCTGGAACGCCTGCCCGTCCGCGCGCTCGTAGGTGATCCTGCGGGGTCCCCCCGGGTGGTCCCCGGCCTCCAGGACGCGCAGCCCCGAGGGGTTCCTGGCGGCGATCCACCGCCCCACCTCCGAGCAGGTGGAGCAGCCGGCGTCCACGTACACCGAGGCCGGTGGCATGACGGGCCGCAGGCGCGGCCCCCAGGGCCGCACCGCCCGCCGGTAGTCCGCCCACCCCGCGCCGAACCGCCCGGCCGGCTGCTCCCCCTCGTGCCAGGCCGCCAGGCCGGCGCCGTAGGCGACGACGACCGGCACCGCGGCGAGGAACCGCGCGTCGAGCGTGCCGAGGACGAGATAGGCGCCGGCCATCGAGACCTGCATGGGATTGCGCACGTAGCCGTAGGGCCCCGTGGTCACCAGCCTTGTCGGGGGGTCGTACGGCAGGGGCGTGCCGCGCCCGGAGACCGCGAACTCGCGCGCCGCGGCCACCCCGAGCGGCAGCCCCGGCACCAGGCACACCGCGATCGCCACGGCCTCGCCCGCGAGCCAGTGCTCGCCGAGGACGACGACGGGCTCGCCCAGCGGCATCACCGCCAGGTCCAGCCGGGCCGGCGCGGCGGCCGTCAGCGGCAGCGGCGCCCTGGGCGCCACCAGGACGGAGAGCGCCCCCCACAGCAGCGCCCCGCGGAGGGGTGAGCCTTCCGAAACCGGGACCTGGGGCGGGCGCGTCACTCCCCGCGCAGGAAGGCGCGGATCCTGGACCAGCGGTCGGCGAAGCCCGCCTCGGCGCCGTGGCGGGTGGGCTGGTAGTAGCGCCGGTCCCTGAGCTCCTCGGGGGCGTACTCCTGGCGCACCAGGCCGTGCTCGAACTCGTGTGGATACCTGTAGCCCTTGCCATGGCCGAGCTGCTTGGCCCCGGCGTAGTGGGAGTCGCGCAGATGGTTGGGGACGTGGCCGATGTTGCCGCGCCGCACGTCCTCGGAGGCCGCGCCGATGGCGTTGATCACCGCGTTCGACTTGGGGGCGAGCGCGCAGTGGATGACGGCCTGGGCCAGGTTGAGCCGTCCCTCGGGCAGGCCGATGAACTCCACCGCCTGGGCGGCGGCCACCGCGATCTGCAGGCAGGTGGGGTCGGCCATGCCGACGTCCTCGGAGGCGAAGATGACGATCCGGCGGGCGATGAACCGGGGGTCCTCCCCCGCCTCGATCATCCGGGCGAGGTAGTGCAGCGCGGCGTCGGCGTCGGAGCCCCGCATGCTCTTGATGAAACCGCTGATCACGTCGTAGTGCTGGTCGCCCTGGCGGTCGTAGCGCACGGCCGCCTTGTCCACCGCCCGCTCCACCACCTCGACGGTGACCTCGCCGTCGGCGATCAGCGCGGCGGCCTCCAGGTAGGTGAGCGACCTGCGGGCGTCGCCGCCGGCCAGCCGCACCAGGTGCTCGGCGGCCTCCGGCGCCAGGCCCACCCTGCCGTCCAGGCCGCGCGGGTCGGTGACGGCGCGCTCCAGCACCACCCGGATGTCGTCCTCGCCCAGCGACTCCAGTGTCAGCAGCAGCGAGCGCGACAGCAGGGGCGAGATGACGGAGAAGAAGGGGTTCTCGGTGGTGGCGCCGATGAAGGTGACCCAGCGGTTCTCCACGGCGGGCAGCAGGGCGTCCTGCTGCGCCTTGTTGAAGCGGTGCACCTCGTCGACGAACAGGACGGTCTGGCGGCCGGACATGCCCAGCTCGCGCCGGGCCTGCTCGATGGCCGCGCGAACCTCCTTGACGCCCGCCGACACCGCGGAGACCTCCACGAACCGGCGCTTGGTGACACCCGCCACCACGTAGGCGAGGGTGGTCTTGCCGGTGCCCGGAGGGCCCCACAGGAACAGCGACATCGGCGCCTCGGCCTCGACGAGGCGGCGCAGCGGCGTGCCGGGGCCCAGCAGGTGCCGCTGGCCGATCACCTCGTCCAGGCTCCGGGGGCGCATCCGCACCGCCAGGGGCTCCTGGCCGCGATGGGCCTCCTCCGCCGCCGAATCGAACAGGCTGTCCACGCCTGAGACAGTACCGCCGCCCGGCGGGGGCCTCAGCCCTCCCGGACGCCCATGGAGCCCGGGGGACCCGCGGGCTCAGTTCCCCCAGACCGCGACGGCCCCGCTGTGCCCGGTCCGCACCACGTAGTAGAGCGCCACGACGGCCAGGACCACGGTCAGCGCCGAGACCGCGAGCCCGGCCGGGCGGCCGAACCTGTCGCCGCGGGTGACGTAGACGAGGGCCGCCGACACCACCCCGAGGGCGAAGGTGACGAGCATCAGGGGGGTGCCGAAGCTCGCGTGCTCGGCGATGCGCTCACCGAGCTGCCCGCTGGCGGAGGAGAAGCGGCCCTCCTCCAGCGCCTCCCCGCTCTGCCGTGCCGCGAAGACGCTCACCGGCACGACCGGGGCGAGACCGACCACCGCCCAGGTGAGCACCGGCCGCGTGCGGGGCGCCAGGGCGTACACGGCCGCGAGGAGCGCGAGGAGCGGCGTAAGGACCACGGCCGCGTGAACGATCAGGGGGTGGAGGGGCAGACCGAGGATCTCGTCGAACATGGGGGCACTCCGGTGGCGCGTGGTTCATCATCAGCAAGTACGAATCCCACCATGAGCGGGTTATGGGGAGTGTGAAGAGATACCGTCTTCCCCTCTGTCCCCATCTGATGAATTCCTCCACTTACGTACAACACATGGAGGGGCCGGTACTCTTTTCGCCAGCCCGTAACCATGGAACATCAATCTTGGAGGACATAGCGGTGAGCGCCGAGGACCGCCAGAGCCAGCTGGCTCGGGAACACAAGGAGCGGCAGGCGAAGCGTGCCGAGCAGACGACCGCGTCCAAGCGCAACGTCGTCATCGGAGCCGTCGCCGCGCTGGTCGTCGTCGCGGGAGGACTGTTCGCCGGGGTCACCCTTCTCGGGAACAACGGTGACGACGCGAAGATCAACGCCGCCGCCACCAGTTCACCGGCCCCCTCCGAGACCGCCGCCGTGACACCCCAGCCGACCTTCACCGCCGATCCGGTCACCACGAAATGCTCCTACCGCAAGGACACCAGCGGCAGCCCCGAGAAGAACGTGGGCATGCCGCCGAGCAGGCCCAACCTGAAGCTGAAGACCATGACGATCACCACCAACCACGGCAACGTCGTGATCGACCTGGCGACCGCGCAGGCCCCCTGCACGGTCAACTCCTTCGCCTTCCTGGCCAGGAAGAACTTCTTCGACAACACCAAATGCCACCGCCTGGCCACCCCCGAGAACTCCGGCGTGAGCCTGCTGCAGTGCGGCGACCCGCAGGCCAAGGCCGACGGCAAGAACCGCACCGACGGCCAGGGCAGCTCGGGCTACGTCTACGACAGCGAGAACCTCGGCGGGATCCCGTACAGCAAGGGCACGGTCGCGGTGGCCCAGGCGGTCGAAGCCGTGAACCAGAACGGCAGCCAGTTCTGGATCTCGCTGGGCGACGAGACCCAGCAGGTGGAGGCGGCCTACACGCCCTTCGGCGTCGTCTCCCAGGGCATGGAGATCCTGGAGAAGATCGCCAAGGGCGGGTGGATCACCAACCCCGAGGACATCAGCGGCGACGGCGGCTCCAACGCCCCCAAGATCCCGGTGATCATCAAGAACGTGCGGCTCTCCTAGCCGGGCCCGCCGCAACAGAACCGCCACAGAACCGCCACAGGACGCCCCGCCGGTCTCACGACCGCCGGGGCGTTTCCATGTCCGCACCTCGCGCACCCGCCCCGGAAGTCTCGCGGCCGGTGCGCGGTCACCACGGACCCCAGCATGGCCGTACGCGAGCCGTGAGCCCTTCCCGCCCCCCCGAGTCCCGGCAGCCCCCGCCGGCCGCGCAGGAGGCCCGTGAGGCGCGCGGAGGGCGCGTCACGGGCCGGGCTCACCGCGATCTCCGGTCCGGAACGCGGCGAGGGCCCCCGGAACACCGTCCGGGGGCCCTCGTCACCTCTGTCTCGTGTTCCCGGGAGCGGGCCCCGGGATCAGGCGTCGGCCTTGGGCTTGGCGTCGACGCCGGCCTCCTTGCGCTGCTCCCCCGTGATCGGGGTGGGTGCGCCGGTCAGCGGGTCGAACCCGGAGGCCGTCTTCGGGAAGGCGATGACGTCGCGGATGGAGTCTGTGCCCGCCAGGAGCATGCAGATCCGGTCCCAGCCGTAGGCGATGCCGCCGTGCGGCGGCGGGCCGTACTTGAACGCCTCCAGCAGGAAGCCGAACTTGCTCTCCGCGTCCTCCTTGGAGATGCCCAGCACGTCGAAGACGCGCTGCTGCATCTCGGCCCGGTGGATACGGATCGAGCCGCCGCCGATCTCCATGCCGTTGCAGACCATGTCGTAGGCGTAGGCCAGGGCCTCGCCGGGGTGGTCCTGGAAGGTGTCGGCCCACTCGGGCTTGGGGCCGGTGAAGGGGTGGTGGACCGCGGTCCAGCCGCCCTCGCCGTCCTCCTCGAACATGGGGGCGTCGACGACCCACAGGAAGTTCCAGGCCGACTCGTCGATCAGGCCGCAGCGACGGCCGATCTCCAGACGGGCCGCGCCGAGCAGGTCGCGGGAGGCGGAGGCCGCGCCGGCCGCGAAGAAGATCGCGTCACCGGGCGCCGCGCCGACCTCGGCGGCCAGGCCGGCCGACTCGGTCTCCGACAGGTTCTTGGCGACCGGCCCGCCGAGCGCGCCGTCCTCGCCCACCAGCACGTAGGCCAGGCCCCTGGCGCCGCGCGACTTGGCCCACTCCTGCCAGGCGTCCAGCTCCTTGCGGGTCTGCGAGGCGCCGCCCGGCATGACCACGGCACCCACGTACGGCGCCTGGAACACGCGGAAGGTGGTGTCGGCGAAGAAGGCGGTCATCTCGACGAGCTCCTGGCCGAAGCGCAGGTCGGGCTTGTCGGAGCCGTAGCGCGCCATGGCGTCCCGGTAGGTCATCCGGGGCAGGGGCACAGGCAGGTCGTAGCCGACCGTCTCCTTCCAGATGCGGCCGATGAGCCTCTCGCCCAGCGCGATGACGTCGTCCTGGTCCACGAAGGACATCTCGACGTCGATCTGGGTGAACTCCGGCTGCCGGTCGGCGCGCAGGTCCTCGTCGCGGTAGCACTTGGCGAGCTGGTAGTAGCGCTCCAGGCCGGCGACCTGGAGGAGCTGCTTGAACAGCTGGGGCGACTGGGGCAGGGCGTACCAGCTGCCGGGCTGGAGCCGGACCGGGACCAGGAAGTCGCGGGCGCCCTCCGGGGTCGAGCGGGTCAGCGTCGGGGTCTCGACGTAGGTGAACCCCTGCTCGTTCATCACCTCGTGGGCGAGGTAGGTGGCCCGGGAGCGGATGCGCATGGCGTGCGCGACCTGCTGGCGGCGGATGTCGAGGTAGCGGTACTTCAGCCGCGCCTCCTCCGAGATGCCCGCGGTGCCCTCGATGGGGAACGGCAGCGGCGCGGACTCGCTGAGCACCTCGACCTCGGAGGCGACGACCTCGATCGCGCCGGTCGGCAGCTCGGGGTTCTCGTTGCCCTCGGGGCGGACCCGCACCTCTCCGACGACCTTGACGCAGTATTCGGCGCGCAGGCCGTGGGCGTCGTCCTCCTCGCGGAAGACCACCTGGGCCGAGCCCGAGGCGTCACGCAGGTCGATGAAGACCACGCCGCCGTGGTCGCGGCGCCGCGCCACCCACCCGGCGAGCGTCACCCGCTGCCCGGCGTGCTCCTCGCGCAGTGATCCCGCTTCGTGCGTGCGGATCATTTGTCCAGTCTCTCCTTCAACATCGTGACGATCCCGTCGAGCGGTACGGCGGTCTGCTCCCCGCTGGCCAGGTCCTTGACCTGGGCGACCCCGGCGGCGATGTCCCGCTCGCCGAGGATCACCGCGTGGCTCGCGCCCGAGCGGTCGGCGCCCTTCATCGCGCCCTTGACGCCCTTGCCGCCGAACGCCATGTCGGCGGCGAGGCCGGCCCGGCGCAGCTCGGTGACGAGCAGGAACATCCGGCGGCGCGCCTCCTCGCCCAGCGGCACACCGTACACCCGCACGCGTGCCTCGTCGCTCTCGTCCCCGAACAGGCCCTCGGCCTCCATCGCCAGGACCGTGCGGTCGACGCCCAGCGCCCAGCCGACGCTGGGCAGGGCGGGCCCGCCGAGCATCTCGCTCAGCCCGTCGTAGCGGCCGCCGCCGCCCACCGCGGACTGCGAGCCGAGCCCGTCGTGGACGAACTCGAACGTGGTGCGCGTGTAGTAGTCGAGGCCGCGTACCAGCCGGGGGTCGTCGGTGTAGGCCACGCCGGAGGCGGTCAGCAGCGAGCGGACCTCCTCGTGGTAGGCCTTGCACGCCTCGCACAGGTGGTCGACGACCAGCGGCGCGCCGGCCAGCTGAGCCTGCACCTCGGGGCGCTTGTCGTCGAGCACGCGCAACGGATTGATCTCGATTCGCGCGCGGGTGGCCTCGTCGAGGTCGAGGCCGCGCAGGAAGTCCTGGAGCGCGGCCCGGTAGACGGGACGGCACTCCTTGTCGCCCAGCGTGTTGATCAGCAGCCGGACCCCGGTGAGCCCCAGGGCGGCGTAGCCGTCGACGGCGAGCAGGATCAGCTCGGCGTCGAGCGCCGGGTCCTCCGAGCCCAGCGCCTCGGCGCCGACCTGCCAGAAGTGGCGGTAGCGGCCCTTCTGGGCCCGCTCGTAGCGGAACTGGCTTCCCGAGTACCAGAGCTTCACCGGGAGCGGCCCGTTGTGCAGGCCGTGCTGCAGGACCGCCCGCACCACCGACGCGGTGCCCTCGGGGCGCAGCGTGATGGAGCGCCCGCCCTTGTCCTCGAAGGTGTACATCTCCTTGGAGACGATGTCGGTCGACTCGCCGACACCGCGGACGAACAGCGCGGTGTCCTCGAAGACCGGGGTCTCGATGTAGCCGTAGCCCGCGCGGCGGGCGGGTCCGGTGAGGGCCTCGCGCACGGCGAGCGCCCGCTCCGAGCGCGGCGGAAGCCAGTCGAAGGTGCCCTTGGGCGCCTGCAAAGTCATTGTCTAAAGTCCCCTGCCGGGGCCGCGGTCGTGCCCGGCGCCCGCGGGGCCCGCGGGATCCACGGGATTCGCGGCCGCCCTCGCCTCCGCGAGATACGGGTTGGTGGCACGCTCGTGACCGATCGTGGTCTGTGGTCCGTGGCCGGGCAGGACCACCGTGTCCTCCGGCAGCGGCAGGCACTTGGCCGCCAGGCTGCGCAGGATGGTCGGGTAGTCGCCGCCCGGAAGGTCTGTGCGGCCGATGGAGCCGGCGAACAGCAGGTCGCCCGAGAACAGCACGTCCGGGATCTCCGGGGTGCTGGGCAGCCTGAACGTCACCGACCCCCTGGTATGGCCGGGGGTGTGGTCGACGGTGAGCTCCAGGCCCGCCAGCCGCAGCACCTCGCCGTCGGCGAGCTCGCGCACGTCGTCGGGCTCGGTGAAGGTGAGCCCCCCGAACATCTGCTGTTTCGTCGACAGCGACAGCCCCTTGCCGGGATCGGAGAGCAGGTCGCGGTCCTCCGGGTGGATCCACGCGGGAACGTCACGCGCGCCGCAGACCGGGGCGACCGACCACATGTGATCGATGTGCCCGTGGGTGACCAGCACCGCGACCGGCTTGAGCCGGTGCTCGCGCAGCAGGTCGTCGAGGTCGCCGACGGCGTTCTGACCGGGATCGACGACCACGCACTCCTCGCCCGCGGCGGGAGCGACGACGTAACAGTTGGTCTGGAAGGACCCTGCGGGAAAGCCGGCGATGAGCATCTGCCTCAGCTGATCTCGTCAAGAATGCGGATGGGAATGTAACCGAAGGGTACCGGTGCGGGTCGGCGGGCTGCGAACCATTACCCATTGGCCGATACGATTCGCCCACCTCATTAAGTACTACTCGGCACTCGGGAGGGCGAAGCGGTGAGCGGCAAGGAGCGTCAGAAGCAGTTGGCGCGCGAGCACTACGAGCGGCAGACGCAGCGACGCGTCGAACGCGAGGCCAAGGCCAAGCGCAACGCGATCATCGGCAGCACCGTGGCCGGTGTGGTCGTGGTGGCGGGTGTGATCGCCGCGACGACCATGTTCGGGGGCTCCGACACGACGGCGACCGCGACCACCGACCCGGCCCCGTCCGACAACGCCTCCCCGGCCGCGTCGGCGGCGGCCGGACCGCAGCCGAAGGCCTTCGACCCGGCGAGCGGCACCTGCGGCTACGCCGCGGAGGCCGGTGGCGGCCCGGCCAAGAACGTGGGCCTGCCCCCGGAGAAGGTCGACAAGACCCCCAAGAAGATGACCCTGAAGACCAACCAGGGCGACATCGTCATCGAGGTGTCGGCCGAGAAGACGCCGTGCACGGTCAACTCCTTCGCCTTCCTGGCGCAGAAGAAGTACTTCGACGGTTCCAAGTGCCACCGGCTGGGTTCCGACCAGTTCCCGATGCTGCAGTGCGGCGACCCGCTGGCCAAGGCCGACGGCAAGAGCCAGACCGACGGCCAGGGTGGTCCCGGCTACCGTTTCGTGAACGAGAACCTGGAGGGCGCCAAATACACGCGCGGTGTCGTGGCCATGGCCAACAGCGGCCCCGACACCAACGGCAGCCAGTTCTTCATCGTCTTCGGCGACGCCCCGCTGACCCCGGACTACACACCGTTCGGTACGGTCACCAAGGGTCTGGAGATCCTCGACAAGGTGAACAAGGCCGGCGTCATCACCCCGGGCCCCGACGGCACGGGGGCACCGAAGGAAACCGTCGAAATCAAAGACGTGACAATGTCCAGTTAGAGCTGACGTAATACATACAAGGGGCGGTAAGTCCCGAAAGGCTGATGAAAGTGCGGGAGGACACGGTGAGCACCGACCCGTGGGGCCGGGTAGACGACGACGGCACCGTCTACGTACGTACGGCTGAGGGAGAGCGGGCCGTCGGGTCCTGGAAGGCCGGCGAACCGGAGGAGGCGCTTGCCTACTTCCATCGCAAGTTCGACGAGCTGGCCGGGCAGGTCGCCCTGCTGGAACAGCGGGTTCGTGGCACCGACCTGCCACCCGCCCAGGCCGAGGCGACGATCGTCAAGCTGCGCGAGGCGATCACCGACGCGCACGCGGTCGGCGATCTCGACGCGCTGCTGGGCCGCCTCAACGCCCTCACGGAGCTGGTCGCCCAGCGCCGCGAGGAGGTCAAGGCCGCCCGCGACGTGGCCAGGGCCGAGGCCAAGGGCGTCAAGGAGCGGATCGTCGCCGAGGCCGAGCGCATCGCCGACGACACGACCCACTGGAAGACCGGCGGCGAGCGGTTGCGGCAGCTGATCGAGGAGTGGAAGGCGGCCGAGCGCATCGACCGGGTGACCGAGGCGGCGCTGTGGAAGCGCCTCTCGGCGGCCCGTACGGCCTTCGCCAAGCGGCGCAAGGCCTACTTCGCGGGCCTGGACGAGCAGCGCGAGGGCGTGCGTTCCACCAAGGAGCGCATCGTGGCCGAGGCCGAGACGCTGGCCTCGTCCACCGACTGGGGCGCCACCGCGTCGGCCTACCGCGAGCTGATGCAGGAGTGGAAGACGGCGGGCAGGGCCTCACGCGAGGTCGAGGACGAGCTCTGGGGCCGTTTCAAGGGCGCCCAGGACCAGTTCTTCCAGGCGCGCTCCGCCGTCTTCGCCGAGCGCGACGCCTCGCTGGCGGCCAACGCCGAGATCAAGGAGCAGCTCCTGGTCGAGGCGGAGAAGATCCTTCCGGTCACCGACGCCCGCGCCGCCAGGAGTGCCCTGCGCAATCTCCTGGAGCGCTGGGAGGCCGCGGGCCCGGTCCCGCGCGAGCAGCGTGACCGCCTGGAAGGTGGCCTGCGCAAGATCGACGATGCGGTCCGCAAGGCCGAGGAGACGGAGTGGAAGCGCTCCAACCCCGAGGCCCGCGCCCGCGCCCAGAACACGGTCGACCAGCTGCTCAAGTCGATCGCGCAGCTGGAGGGCCGCCTGGCCAAGGCCAGGGACGCCGGCAAGGACAAGGACGTCAAGGACGCCGAGGAGGCCCTGGCCGCCCGTCGTTCCTGGCTGGAGGAGGCGGAGCGCACGCTCGCCGAGTTCTCCTGACCCCCGGCTGACGCGCCTTCAGGGCCGCGGGGAGCACCCGGTGCTCCCCGCGGCCCTGCCGTTCGTGGCGGAGATCCCAGAGGGTCGTACGGGGCCGCGGGAGGGGACGCCTCAGGAACCGGCGCCGCTGACCCGGTAGACGTCGTAGACGCCCTGGATGTTGCGGACGGCCTTCAGGACGTGGCCCAGGTGCTTGGGGTCGCCCATCTCGAAGGTGAACTTGCTGATCGCCACCCTGTCCCTGGACGTCGTCACCGACGCCGACAGGATGTTGACGTGCTGGTCGGAGAGGGTACGGGTCACGTCGGAGAGCAGCCGGGGCCGGTCGAGCGCCTCGACCTGCAGCGCGACCAGGAACACCGAGTCGTCGGCGGCGGACCAGGCGACCTCGACCAGGCGGTCGGGCTCCGACTGGAGCTGGTCCATGTTGGGACAGTTGGTGCGGTGCACCGACACGCCGTGCCCGCGGGTGACGAAGCCGACGATCTCGTCGCCGGGCACCGGGGTGCAACATCGCGACAGGCGCACCCAGACGTCGGAGTCGCCCGCGACGACCACTCCCGCGCCGCCGCTGCCCCGGGGGCGCCCGCGCAGCTTGGTCGGCACGGAGGTCTCGGCGATGTCGTCCTCGGCGCCCTCGACGCCCCCGATGGACGTCACGAGCTTCTGCACGACCGTCTGCGCGGCCACGTGGCCCTCGCCGACGGCCGCGTAGAGCGCGGAGACGTCCGGGTAGCGCAGGTCCCTGGCGAGGGCCAGGAGGGACTCTCCGGACATCAGGCGCTGCAGCGGCAGGCCCTGCTTGCGCATGGCGCGGCCGATCGCCTCCTTGCCCGCCTCGATCGCGGTCTCGCGGCGCTCCTTGGAGAACCACTGCCGGATCTTGTTGCGGGCCCGGCCGGACTTGACGAACTTCAGCCAGTCGCGCGAGGGGCCCGCGTCGGGCGACTTGGAGGTGAAGATCTCCACGGTGTCGCCGTTGCCCAGGCGCGACTCCAGGGGCACCAGGCGGCCGTTCACCCTCGCCCCGATGCAGCGGTGGCCGACCTCGGTGTGCACGGCGTAGGCGAAGTCGACGGGCGTCGCGTTCTCCGGCAGGGCGATGACCTGGCCCCTGGGGGTGAAGACGTAGACCTCCGAGACCGACAGGTCGAACCTGAGCGACTCCAGGAACTCGCCCGGGTCTGCGGTCTCCTTCTGCCAGTCGAGGAGCTGGCGCAGCCACGCCATGTCGCTGGCGGGCTTCAGCTTCGCCCCGGGAGGACCCGCGACGGTCATGTCCTCCTTGTACTTCCAGTGCGCCGCCACGCCGTACTCGGCCCTGTGGTGCATGCCGTGGGTGCGGATCTGCAGCTCCACCGGCTTGCCCTCGGGGCCGATGACCGTGGTGTGCAGCGACTGGTACATGTTGAACTTGGGCATCGCGATGTAGTCCTTGAACCGGCCGGGGACCGGGTTCCATCGCGCGTGGATCGTGCCGAGCGCCGCGTAGCAGTCGCGGACCGAGTCGACGAGCACCCGGATGCCGACCAGGTCGTAGATGTCGTCGAAGGCGACGTCGCGGGCGATCATCTTCTGGTAGACGGAGTAGTAGTGCTTGGGACGGCCCTTGACGGCCGCGCGGATCTTGGCGTCGCGCAGGTCGCCGGAGACCTTCTCGATGACCTCCTGCAGGAACAGGTCCCTGCGCGGGGCCCGCTCCGACACCATCCGGGCGATCTCGTCGTACCGCTTGGGGTAGAGCATGGCGAACGCGAGGTCCTCCAGCTCCCACTTGATGGTGTTCATGCCCAGCCGGTGGGCGAGCGGCGCGAAGATCTCCAGCGTCTCGCGCGACTTCTGGTGCCGCTTGTGCTCGGGCAGGTAGCGCATGGTGCGCATGTTGTGCAGCCGGTCGGCGAGCTTGATCACCAGCACCCGGATGTCGCGGGACATCGCCACGACCATCTTGCGCACGGTCTCGGCCTCGGCCGCGGCGCCGAACTTGACCTTGTCGAGCTTGGTGACGCCGTCGACCAGCAGCGCGATGTTGTCGCCGAAGTCCGAGCGCAGCTCGTCGAGGCCGTAGGCGGTGTCCTCGACGGTGTCGTGCAGCAGCGCCGCGCACAGCGTCTCGTCGTCGGTGCCGAGCTCGGCCAGGATCGTGGCCACCGCCAGCGGGTGGGTGATGTACGGGTCGCCGCTCTTACGCTTCTGGTCGCGGTGGTGGTAGGCGGCCACGTCGTAGGAGCGCTCGATGAGCCGGAGGTCCGCCTTCGGATGGGTCGCGCGGACCGTCCGGAACAGCGGCTCCAGGACCGGATTCATGCCGCCACCCCATTGCCCCCCAAAACGTGCGAGCCTTCGCCTTACCGCCGGCTTCTCCTCGGCGGTTCCGGACATGGCGGAACCGGCGTCGCCTGCTGGGACGGCCGTCTCGGGACCGCCACCGCCGACGGTCGTGTCGGGGACGACCACATCACGGGGCACTCAGACTCCCTACGTTCGAGTCCAGATCCCTCAGTGTATCCAGACGGGGTTGTGTGCTTTTGTCCGCGGGGTCGATCAGACGACGACGAGAGTGTGCAGCTCCACGTCGGTCAGACGCTCGCGGCCCTTGAGGAAGGCCAGCTCCATGAGCACGGCGATCGCGACGACGTCGGCGCCCGCCCTGCGGACCAGCTCCACCGCCGCGCGTGCCGTGCCTCCCGTGGCGAGCACGTCGTCGACGATGAGGACGCGCTCCCCGGGGGTGAAGGCGTCCCGGTGAACCTCGATGGTGGCGGAGCCGTACTCCAGATCGTAGGACGCCTCAAGCGTCTCAGAGGGCAGTTTGCCTTTCTTCCGTACCGGGACGAAGCCCGCGCCCGCCCGGATCGCGACCGGGGCGGCCAGGATGAAGCCCCGCGCCTCGATTCCCACGATCTTGTCCACCCGGTGCAGCCCGGCCAGTTCCTCGGTCACCGCGGTGAACGCCACCGGGTCGGCGAGCAGGGGGGTGATGTCCTTGAACAGCACCCCGGGCTGCGGGTAGTCGGGCACGTCGCGGATGCGGTCGAGGATCAGGCTGCTCAGGTCGGTCATGGTCGGCGCTCCTGTGGAGGTCTGGGGACGGCGGAGGGGCTGGGGAGGGGGAAGGGCCGGGGAGGGCTGGGGAGGGCGCAGGGAACCGGGAGGCGCAGGGAACCGGGAGGTACGGAAAACGCCTCCGCTCCCGGGTACGGGGAGCGGAGGCGCGGATGTGCCCGTGCTTACTTCTTCTTCCGTTTGTCACCGGCGGAGGCGGCCGTGGCCGTGGCGGCGCCGTTGGAGGCTCCCGCGGTGACCGGCTGGCGCACCGTCTTGACCCCGGAACTCCCCCCGTGGGCGGCGAGCCTGCGGGCGAGCGCCTGGTAGCGCGGCTCGCGCTCCTTGAGCGTGACCAGCAGCGGCGTCGCGACGCACAGCGAGGAGTAGGTGCCGACGATCATGCCGACGAACAGCGACAGCGACAGGTCCTTCAGCGTTCCCGCGCCGAACAGCGTGGTACCGATGAACAGGATCGCCGCGACCGGCAGGATCGCCACCAGGGTGGTGTTCAGCGACCGGATCAGCGTGTGGTTCAGCGCGTTGTTGGCGGCCTCGGTGTAGGTGAGCTTGGAGGTCGTGCCGAGCTTGGCGGTGACCTCCTTGATCATGTCGAAGACGACGACGGCGTCGTACAGCGAGTATCCGAGGATCGTCAGGAAGCCCAGCAGGGTGGCCGGGGTGACCTCGAAGCCGGACCAGGCGTAGACGCCGGCGGTGATCACCAGGTCGTGCAGCAGCGCCACGACGGCGGCGAGCGCCATCTTCCACTCGAAGGCCATCGTCAGGTACAGGATGATCGCCAGCATGAAGACGATCAGTCCGATGACGGCCTTGTTGGCCACCTGACCGCCCCACGAGGCGCCGATGACCTGCAGGTTGACCTGGTCGGCCGGCAGCTTGAACTCGGTGGCGACCGCCTTCTGGACCGCGGTGACCTGGTCGGCCGGGAGGCTCTCCGTGGTCACCCGCCAGCCGTTCTGGGTCGTCTGCGCGATGACCTGGTGCGCACCGGCGTCGGTGAACGTGGCGCGCACCTGCTCGATGTTGGCGGTCGGCGCCTTGAAGGAGAAGACGGACCCGCCCTTGAACTCCACGCCCAGGTTGAGGCCGTTGAAGACCAGACCGGCGATGGAGATCACCAGCAGAACTGCGGAAAGGGAGTACCAGAGCTTCTTGCGGCCGACGAAGTCGACGTCGACCTCGCCCCGGTACAGCCGGCGCGCGATGCCGGACATCAGGCCTCCTGCGGAACGGTCTTGGACGCGACGGGGGCCTCGCTCATGCGCTCGGCGTCGAGCCCGGAGAGCTTGTGCCCCTTGGCGAAGAACTTCAGCCTGGCCAGCATCGCGACGAACGGCTTGGTGAACATGAAGACCACCGCGATGTCGATGAGCGTGGTCAGGCCCATGGCGAAGGCGAACCCGGCCACACCGCCGACCGCCAGGAAGTAGAGGACCACGGCGGCGATGAACATGACGGCGTCGGCGATGAGGATCGTCCGCCGGGCGCGGACCCAGGCGACCTCGATGGCCGTGCGCAGCGAGCGCCGGCCCTCCTTCATCTCGTCGCGGATCCGTTCGAAGTAGACGATGAACGAGTCCGCGGTGATACCGATCGAGACGATCAGTCCGATGATGTGCGGCAGCGAGAGGCGGAAGCCCGCGAACGCGCCGAGCAGCACGACGGACTGGTAGGTGACGATCGTGGCCACCACGAGGCTCAGCACCGACACGACGCCCAGGCCGCGGTAGTAGAGCATCGAGTAGATGACGACCAGCAGCAGGCCGATCGCACCCGCGATGAGGCCGCCGCGCAGCTGGTCGGCGCCCAGCGTGGAGGAGACCTCCTCGATGGAGCTCTTCTCGAACTTCAGCGGCAGCGCGCCGTACTTGAGCTGGTTGGCCAGCTCGTCGGCCGTCACCTGGGTGAAGCTGCCGGAGATCTGCGCCCGGCCGCCGGTGATGGGCTCCTGGATGACGGGCGCGGAGATGACCACGCCGTCGAGGACCATGGCGACCTGGTTGCGGGGGGCCTGCGAGTTGAAGGCGGTGGTGGTGACCTTCGACCACTGGTCGGGGCCCTGGCCCTTGAAGGCGAGCTGGACGAGCCACTCACCGGTGGTCTGGTCGACGCCGGAGGACGCGCTGTCGATCGAGGTGCCGGTCACGGCCGCCTTGTCCAGCACGAACTTGGTGCTGCCGTCCTGGCTGCAGCCGACGTACTGCTTGTCGGGCGCGTCCTGGGCACCCACGCCGGCGTCCTTGGCGCAGTCGAGCGTCTCGAACCGCTTGAGCGCCGCGGGGTCGATCCCGGCGGTGTCGACGCCCGCCATGGGGTCCTCGGGCGCCGCGGGCGGGGCCGTCGGCGGGGCGCTGGCGTCGGGGGCCGCGCTGCTGCCCGGCTTGGCGGACTTGTCGCCGCTCGGCTCGGCGGAGGGCGCGGTGGTGGCGCCGGGGCTCGGGTTGGTGAGCGCCGACGACAGGGCGCGCCCGGCCGGGGTGGCACCCGTGTCGGGCGCGGCGGTCGCGTCCGGCCTCGGGGTCTCCGACCCGGCGGGCTTGGACTCCTTGTTCCCCTTGCGCCCGGAGGCGCTGGGCGTGGGAGTCGGCGTCGGCGCCTGGGTGGAGAGCTGCCCCGGGGGCGGAGGCGACCCGGCCCCGATCGCCAGCACTTGGCGGAACCTCAGCTCCGCGGTGGTGCCGACCAGCTTGACGACTTCCTCCTGGCCGGCTCCGGGAACGGAGATGACGATGTTGTCGCCGGATTTGGCGACCTCGGCGTCGGAGATGCCGCTGCCGTTCACCCGCTCACGGATGATGTTCACGGCGAGGTCGAGGCTCTCCTGCGAGGGAGCGCTCCCGTTCGGCGTGACGGGCTGCAGCGTCACGGTCGTGCCGCCGGCGAGGTCGAGGCCATACTCCGGCGTGTACGCCTTGTTGAGGAGCATCGCCCCGCCCATGGCGAGAATGATCGCCAGAAGCACCAGGAGCATGCGCCCCGGTCTGCTCTGGCCGCTGGTCGGTCGGGCCACTGGTCGTCAGTTCTTTCGGTTATAGGGGGTTGGAGGTGAGGCCACTCACGGCTTCTTGCTCGTCGTGTCGTGGTCTGCACCCTGCTGTTCCGCCGTCACCACGACATCGTGGTCGACAGCCTTGACATTCTCCTCCTCCGCGTCGTCAACCGGAACCAGGACACGGCCGATGGCCGCCTTGACCCAGCGGGTCTCCACGCCGGGGGCGATCTCCAGGATCACGTCGTCGGCGTCGATGGCCACCACGGTCGCGAAGAGACCCGTCGTGGTCATGACGCCGGTGCCCGGCGTGAGACTGTTCTGCATCTTGACCTGCTCCTGCTGCCGCTTGCGCTGCGGCCGGATGAGCAGGAAGTAGAACACCACGACCATGAGAGCGATCATGATCAGGCTCGAATAGTTGCCGCCCACAGGGCCGCTCCCTCTCTTGAGATTGACCGGCGGAAGCCGGACGTCACATACGGCCACGCCGCTCAGCACGTCAGCCTACACAGCCATCCAAGGCTGGGAGTTTAGGCGAGCTGTTAAGAGCGCGGCAACGAAGTCACGTTCAGGCGCGCAGGGAAGTTCCCATTTCGATACAGTTGTCATCGATCTGTGATCAATCCTGTACGACTTCCCTACCGACTCCCAACGTTAGACGCGCCCGGGATCATCCTCAAGATCGATGAGGAACGAGGCGCCGAAGGCGTCCGGCGGGGGCACCAGCCCCAGATGGGTCCAGGCCGCCGCGGTCGCCACCCGGCCGCGGGGGGTGCGGGCCAGCAGCCCCTGCCGCACCAGGAACGGCTCGGCGACCACCTCGACCGTCTCCGGCTCCTCCCCCACCGCGACCGCCAGCGTCGACAGGCCCACCGGACCGCCGCCGAACTTGCGCAGCAGCGCCCCGAGCACCGCCCGGTCGAGCCGGTCGAGCCCTTCGGCGTCGACCTCGTAGAGGTTGAGCGCCGCGGAGGCGACGTCCCTGGTGACGACGCCCTCGGCGCGTACCTCGGCGAAGTCGCGGACCCGGCGCAGCAGCCGGTTGGCGATGCGGGGGGTGCCGCGGGAGCGGCCGGCGATCTCGCGGGCGGCGTCGCCGGGGAGCGTGACGCCCAGCAGGCGCGAGGAGCGGTGCAGCACCTTCTCCAGCTCGTCGACCCCGTAGAACTCCATGTGCGCGACGAAACCGAAGCGGTCGCGCAGCGGCGCGGGGAGCATGCCGGCCCGGGTGGTGGCCCCGACCAGGGTGAACGGGGCGATCTCCAGGGGGATGGCGGTCGCCCCCGGCCCCTTGCCCACCACGATGTCGACGCGGAAGTCCTCCATCGCGAGGTAGAGCATCTCCTCGGCGGGCCTGGCCATCCGGTGGATCTCGTCGATGAACAGGACCTCGCCCTCGGAGAGGGTCGACAGGATCGCCGCGAGGTCGCCGGCCCGCTCCAGCGCGGGCCCGGAGGTGATCCGGAGGGGCACCGAGAGCTCGGTCGCGATGATCATCGCGAGGGTGGTCTTGCCCAGCCCGGGGCCGCCGCTCATCAGCACGTGGTCCGGCGGCCGGTCGCGCCGCAGCGCGCTCTGCAGCACCAGCGACAGCTGCTCGCGCACCCGCGCCTGGCCGATGAACTCCTCCAGCCGCTTGGGCCGCAGGGCCGCCTCGATGTATCTCTCGTCGCCCTCGGCGTCCGGCGACACCAGATCACGGTCGGAACTCACGCCGCCCCTCCCCTGCTCGCCGCGTCGCGGAACCGCCCGAGCCCTTCGGGCACCGCGCGACGGCTCCTTCCGGCATCTCCCGGCGTACGTCCCCCTGCGGCGCGTTCGTCCCTCATCGCACGCTCGGCGCGCGCAGCGCGGCCTTGAGCAGGGCCCCTCATCGCACGCTCAGCGCGCGCAGCGCGGCCTTGAGCAGGGCCCCCACCTGCGGGGTGCGGCCCTCGGCCAGCTCGGCGTCGGCCTGCGGCTCGACGGCGGCGACCGCCTCGTCGGCGTCTCGCCCCGAGTAGCCCAGGCCGACGAGCCCGGAGTGGACCTGGGTGCGCCAGGCGGGCGCGACGGCGCGGCCGTCGAGCGCGGCGCTGACGGCCTCCTCGGGCGTGCCGAGCTTGTTCTTGAGGTCGACGATGATCCGCTGGGCGCCCTTCGGGCCCACCCCGGGGACCCTGGTCAGCGCCTTGACGTCGGCGGAGGCCACCGCCACCCGGAGCGCGTTGGGGGTGTGCACGGCCAGCATCGCCAGGGCGACCTTGGGGCCGACCCCGCTGGCCGTCTGCAGCATCTCGAAGATGCCGCGCTCGTCGTCGGTGGAGAAGCCGAACAGGGTCAGCGACTCCTCGCGGACCACCAGCGAGGTGGCCAGCCTGGCCTCCTCGCCCGTCCTGAGCGTCGCCAGCGTGCCCGGCGTGCAGTGCACGAGGACTCCCACCCCGCCGACCTCGACGACCGCCCCGCCGGGCGTGAGCGCGGTCACCTGTCCTCGCACCGAGGCGATCACCTGGCGCCTCCTCTCGGGTGTCCGGCCCTGCCGCGGTCGCGGAAGTAGGCGGCGGGGGTCGTGGTGGCGCCCGCCGCCTTCGCGGCGGCCTCGGCCAGCCTGCTCTGGGCCCCGCCCCGCCACACGTGGCAGATCGCGAGGGCGAGCGCGTCGGCCGCGTCGGCGGGCTTGGGCATGGCGTCCAGCCGCAGCAGGCGGGTCACCATCGTGCCGACCTGCTGCTTGTCGGCCGTGCCGCTGCCGGTGATCGCGGCCTTGACCTCGGAGGGCGTGTGCAGCGCGACCGGCAGGCCCCTGCGGGACGCGCACAGGATCGCCACGGCGGAGGCCTGCGCGGTGCCCATCACGGTCCTGAGGTTGTGCTGGGCGAAGACCCGCTCCACGGCCACCGCGTCGGGCCGGACCTCGTCGAGCCACTGCTCGATGCCGGCCTCGATCGCCACCAGCCGGGCGCCGATCTCGTCGTCGGCGGGGGTGCGGACGACCCCGACCTTGACCAGGCTCAGCGGCGCGCCGGGCCGCCCCTCGACGGCGCCGAGCCCGCACCGGGTAAGCCCGGGATCGACCCCCATCACCCGCAACTCGGGCAACCGCACCGACACGCCTCCGCTCGCCGAACACCTGTTCGGTGGCAGACTCTACCGCTTGGGAGCGGCCCGCGCACGGCTCTCCCCCCGGCCCGTCGAAGGGCCCGTTCGACGGGCTCGCCGACGGGCACTTCGACAGGCCGGGGCGGGTTCCCGGGTCACAGGTGCTGGGCGGCGGGTTCGGTGTCCTCGTCGCTCTTCCTGTCCCGCAGCCGGTCCAGGCGGTTCATCACCGGCGAGGCCGAGATGCCGTGGATCGCCAGCGAGGCCAGCACGGTGAAGGCGACCACGGCCCACAGCTCCTCGGCCGGTACGCCGAAGTCGGCCTGGCCGAGGGCGTAGGCGAGATAGAACAGCGAGCCGATGCCGCGGATGCCGAAGAACGCCGTCGCGACGCGCTCGCGCGGCCCCGCCCTGCCGCCCAGCTCGGCGAGCCACCCGGTCAGCGGCCGGATGACCAGCAGCAGCAACAGGCCGACCGCGGCGCCCTGCCAGGTGAGCGCGGACAGGCCGCCCACCGCGACGAAGCCGCCGAGCAGCACGATCAGCCAGGCGGTGAACAACCGCTCGATCTGCTCGATGAAGCCGTGCAGCACCCCGTTGTAGCCGTGGCTGCGCTCGGCGGCCCTGATGGTGCAGGCGGTCACGAACACCGCGATGAAGCCGTACCCGTGCACCAGCTCGGTGAGGCCGTAGGCCAGGAACGTCGCGGCCAGCGCCACGAAGCCGTCGCGGTGCTCGGCCAGCCGCAGGTCGGACTTCTGGGCGCGGAAGAA
This sequence comes from Streptosporangium sp. NPDC002721, assembly GCF_042888905.1. NCBI lineage: Bacteria > Bacillati > Actinomycetota > Actinomycetes > Streptosporangiales > Streptosporangiaceae > Streptosporangium > Streptosporangium sp. NPDC002721. The sequence goes on along the minus strand of NZ_JBIAQI010000032.1, from coordinate 64,472 downwards.
CAGCCGCCCCAGGCCCTTGCCGATCAGCAGGCCGCACACCACGCCCGCGGCGCACCGGTAGAGCAGGTCCACCAGCGTCCACTCGGCGATCCAGCCGACGCCCCCGCTGACGGCGAGCGCGATCGCGGCGTACACCAGGGGGAAGGCCAGGCCGTCGTTGAGACCGGCCTCGGAGGTGAGGGTGAAGCGGACCTCGTCGTCGGCCTTCTCCGAGTCGACGGGCTCGCCGACCTGCACGTCGGAGGCGAGCACCGGGTCGGTGGGCGCGAGCACCGCGCCCAGCAGCAGCGCCGCCGCCAGGGGCCAGCCCAGCAGGCCGTACGCGGCGGCGGCCACGGCGAGGACGGTCAGCGGGAGCGTCCAGCCCAGCAGGCGCCAGGTCGAGGACCAGTCGCGCCGCCCGAAGGGCCGGTTGATGGCCAGCCCCGCGCCCATGAGCGAGATCAGCACGCAGATCTCGGTGGCGTGCTCGATCAGCGCCCGGTGGGCCACCGGATCGGGGTCCGGCAGCTCCAGGGGCAGCGCGTAGAGGAGGAGGCCGCCCAGCAGGCAGGCCAGCGGGAGCGAGAAGGGACGCCGGTTGAGAAGCCGGGGCAGCGTGGCCGCGAGCAGCGCGGCGACGCCCGCCACGGCAAAGATCAGGTCAGGATTGCCCATTGTCCGCGTGATATGCCCGTGACCACACGGACAAACCTCGCGGACAATACGAGATCACACCGTAACCACCTGGGTCAGGCGTCGAGCTTCTCCATGACCTCGTCGGAGACGTCGAAGTTGGCCCAGACGTTCTGCACGTCGTCGCTGTCCTCCAGGGCGTCGATCAGCCTGAAGACCTTGCGCGCGCCGTCCTCGTCGAGCGGGACGTTCATCGTCGGCATGAAGCTGGACTCGGCCGAGTCGTAGTCGATCCCGGCCTCCTGCAGGGCCTTGCGGACCGGGACGAGGTCGGTGGCCTCGGAGACGACCTCGAACTGGTCGCCCAGGTCGTTGACCTCCTCGGCGCCCGCGTCGAGGACCGCGGTCAGCACGTCGTCCTCGCCCAGCTCACCCTTGGGGACGAGCACGACGCCCTTGCGGTTGAACATGTAGGACACCGAGCCGGGGTCGGCGAGCGAGCCGCCGTTGCGGGTCAGCGCGACGCGGACCTCGGAGGCCGCGCGGTTGCGGTTGTCGGTGAGGCACTCGATCAGCACCGCGACGCCGCCGGGGGCGTACCCCTCGTACATGATCGTCTGCCAGTCGGCGCCGCCGGCCTCCAGGCCGCCGCCGCGCTTGCGGGCGCGCTCGATGTTGTCGATCGGGACCGAGCTCTTGCGCGCCTTGGTGATGGCGTCGTACAGCGTCGGGTTGCCGTCCGGATCGGGGCCGCCCGTCCGGGCCGCGACCTCGATGTTCTTGATGAGCTTGGCGAACAGCTTGCCGCGCTTGGAGTCGAGCGCGGCCTTCTTGTGCTTCGTCGTCGCCCATTTGGAGTGGCCGGACATCGCCTAGAGCTCCCTCACCATCTCAGCGAAATATGAATGCACACCGACATCCCCGGTAAGTTCCGGGTGGAAGGACGTGGCGAGCAACGGTCCTTGGCGGACCGCGACGATCCTATCCCCAGGTTCGGCCAGCGCCAGCACTTCGACGTCCGAACCCACGGATTCGACCCAGGGGGCGCGGATGAACACGGCCCGCATGTCGCCGCGGCCGGCGAAGTCGATGTCGGCCTCGAAGGAGTCGACCTGGCGGCCGAAGGCGTTTCGGCGCACGACCATGTCGATGCCGCCGATCGTCTGCTGGCCCTCGATCCCGCCCTCGATCCGGTCGGCCAGCATGATCATCCCGGCGCAGGAGCCGTAGGCGGGCATGCCCGCCTTGATCCGCATCCGGAGCGGTTCGAGCAGCTCGAAGGTCTCGGCGAGCTTCCACATCGTGGTGGACTCCCCGCCCGGGACGACGAGGCCGTCGACCGCCTCCAGCTCGCGGGGGCGCCGTACGGTGACCGCTCTGGCACCCACCGCCTCCAGGCAGCGCACGTGCTCGCGCACGTCTCCTTGCAGCGCGAAGACTCCGATCGTGGGGACGCTGGTCACCGATGGTCCTTCCGTGCGGGTGAATTGCCCCTTCAGCGTATGGCCACCGCTCGCGGGGCCCAAAATCCCGGCCGGACGCGGCACGGGCGCCCCGGCGAGGATCCGCCGGGGCGCCCGTGGCGGTGGGCGAGGGTCAGGGGCGCTTGGTCTCCAGGTCCACGGTCTCCTGGATCCAGTCGACGGCCGGGGTCCTGGCGGCCGAGGGGTCGACCGGGCGCAGGTAGGTCCGCTGCACGCCGGGAACCCGGTCCTCGACCACGAAGGTCGCCTTGGTGTGCGCCGCCGCGCCCGGCTGCGTCACCTGCGGCAGCACCTTGAAGTCGGCGGTGAGCAGGTCGCGCTCGATCCGGGTCATCACGTAGCCGCGCTGGTTGTTGTAGAACTTCAGGTGCGGGTTGATCGTCAGGTACGGGTGGGTCGCCGGGTCCGAGTCGAGGCCGTCGCCGCCCGTGGTGATGGACGAGGCGACCAGCTCGGAGCCGACCGTGCGGGTGGTGGGGTCGTCGTAGTCGAGCTTGAGGTCGCTCGCCCAGTGGGCGTGCACGTCGCCGGTGAGCACCACGGGGTTGCGCACCTCGGCGTCCACCCAGCCCTGGGTGATGCGCTGCCGCGAGGCGACGTAGCCGTCCCAGGCGTCCTGGCTGGTGATCTTCGCGGGCCCGGCGTTGTTGTCGCGCTGGGCGAAGAAGACCTGCTGGCCGATCACGTCCCAGCGCGCCCCGGAGTGGCGCATGCCCTCCAGCAGCCAGCGCTCCTGGGCGTCTCCGGTGATCGAGCGGGCGGGGTCGACCGCCGCCGGGCAGTCGTCGTAGCCGTCGCCGCAGCCCTGGTCGCTGCGGTACTGGCGGGTGTCGAGCATGTGGAAGGTGGCCATCCTCCCCCACCGGACGCGCCGGTAGAGCTGCATGTCGACGCCCCGGGGGATGGAGGCGCGCCGCAGCGGCATGTTCTCGTAGTAGGCCCGGAAGGCCGCCTCACGCCGGGCGAGGAAGTTCGGCTGGGGCACCTCGGGCTTCTCGGGCACCTCGTCGGCCCAGTTGTTGTCCAGCTCGTGGTCGTCCCAGACGACCAGCCAGGGGGCGGCGGCGTGCGCGGCCTGCAGGTCGGGGTCGGTCTTGTACTGGGCGTGCCGCTGGCGGTAGTTGGCCAGGCTCTCGGTCTCGGGCCCCTCGTGGTGGCGGATGTTGCCGCCGGGGATGGTGTAGGTGTCGCGCCGGTACTCGTACTGGTAGTCGCCCAGGTGCAGGACCAGGTCGGGCCGCTCCTCGGCCAGGCGGCGGTAGGCGGTGAAGTAGCCGTGCTCGTACTGGGCGCAGGAGACGAAGGCCATCGCCAGGGCCGAGCCGTAGGAGAACGCGTGCGGGGCCGTCCTGGCCCTGCCGATCGGCGAGAGGTAGGGGCCGACCTTGAAGCGGTACCAGTAGTCCCTGTCGGAGGGCAGCCCGTTCAGCTCGACGTGGACGCTGTGGCCCCACTCGGGGGTGGCCACGGCCACGCCCCGGCGCAGCACGCGGCGGCCCCTCTCGTCGCCGTAGACGTGCCACTCCACGGGGAAGGGGCGGGCGGGCATGCCGCCCAGGCCGTCCTCGGCGAGCGGCTGTGGCGCCAGGCGGGTCCAGATCACGAAGCCGTCGGAGTCGGGGTCCCCGCAGGCGACGCCGAGCGTGAAGGGGTCCGAGCGCAGGCCCCGGGAGGCCAGGGAGGCGGCGCTCTCCTGGGCCGGCTCGGGACCGGCGTACGCGGCGGTGGCGGGGATGCCCGCCGCCGCGCCGGCCGCGATACCGGTGACGAGGAAGGACCGGCGGGTGAACTTCGACAAGGGAAACCTCCCGGGTGATCGGGCACGAACGCCCGTCAGCCTCGCGGAGCACCATGACCGCGGAGTTAACTCCCCCTGTCAGGAAAAAGGCGATCTCCGTGACGGAGATCGCCCTGTGCCCGGCCTCGCGGGCCCGTCCGCCCTACCAGCCGCGCTCGGCCAGCCGGTGCGGGGCCGGGATGTCGTCGACGTTGATGCCGACCATGGCCTCACCCAGACCGCGGGAGACCTTCGCGATGACGTCGGGGTCATCGTAGAAGGTGGTGGCCTTGACGATCGCGGAGGCGCGCTCGGCCGGGTTGCCGGACTTGAAGATGCCCGAGCCGACGAACACGCCCTCGGCGCCGAGCTGCATCATCATCGCCGCGTCGGCAGGGGTGGCGATGCCGCCGGCGGTGAACAGCACGACCGGCAGCTTGCCGGTCCTGGCGACCTCGGCGACCAGCTCGTACGGCGCCTGGAGCTCCTTGGCCGCGACGTAGAGCTCGTCCTCGGGCAGCGAGCCCAGGCGCTTGATCTCGCCCCTGATCTTGCGCATGTGGGTGGTGGCGTTGGAGACGTCGCCGGTGCCGGCCTCGCCCTTGGAGCGGATCATCGCCGCGCCCTCGGTGAGGCGGCGCAGCGCCTCACCCAGGTTGGTCGCGCCGCAGACGAAGGGCACCGTGAACTTCCACTTGTCGATGTGGTTGGCGTAGTCGGCCGGGGTGAGCACCTCGGACTCGTCGATGTAGTCGACGCCGAGCGACTGGAGCACCTGGGCCTCGACGAAGTGGCCGATGCGGGCCTTGGCCATGACCGGGATCGAGACGGCGGAGATGATGCCGTCGATCATGTCGGGGTCGCTCATCCGGGAGACGCCGCCCTGGGCGCGGATGTCGGCGGGCACTCGCTCAAGGGCCATGACGGCGACGGCGCCGGCGTCTTCGGCGATCTTGGCCTGCTCGGCGTTGACGACGTCCATGATGACGCCGCCCTTGAGCATCTCTGCCATGCCGCGCTTGACCCGGGCGGTTCCGGTGACGGTCGTCTCGCTGACTTCGGGCGTGCTGCTGGACACGGTCTCTACCTCACGACGGCTGGCTGCGGGTCAACGGGCCGTCCGGGGGACGGCCACTACGCTTCCATCGTAGGCGCTGGCGGCCTGCCCCCTTGCACGACGCATTGTCGCTCTCGGGCGATCTTCTTGGACAGGATGTACGGGTCGCGGGTCAGGGGATGACGGGCTTGGCGGAGGCGAGCACGACCCAGACCTGCCCGGGGGCGAAGTTCATCGGCTCCCCCGCCTCCGTGGTGAAGACGGTGCCGTCCTTCTCCTTGGGGCGCGACCAGCGGGCCTTGAAGGCCTGGCCGTCGCGGAGCACGATCGCCCTGCCCTTGCCGGTGCTGTGCACCAACGGGGTGTAGCTCTGGTTCTTGTCGTGGAACTGCGAGCGCTCGGTCTTGGTGTACTGCACGACGATCGTGGGCGCGCCGAGCTGGCCGCCCTCGGCCGCCATGTCCTTCTTGCCGTCCTGCCAGATCAGCCACTTGCCCGCGGTCTCCGACCAGCCGAAGCTGAACCTCGCCGCCGGGTACTTCACGCTGTACATCTTGCGCGGCACGCCGCCCTCGGCGGGCGCGTCGCCGAAGGTGAACCCGATGTCCTTGGCCCTGCTCGCCTTGGGCGCCCCGGCCAGCAGCTGCCTGGTGTTGGCGAACAGGTTGTAGGGGGCGAAACGGCCCGGCTGGCGGAAGTACGCGCCCGGCTCCCTGCTGTCGGAGACGTCGTAGAGTGGCGCCTCGGCGATGAAGGGGAGCATCTTGGTCTGCGCGCCCGAGTAGGCGAAGGCGGGCCTGCCGAACTGCGGGACGATGTGCAGGTCGGAGATGCGGGCGCTGCGGACCGGGCCGACCTTGGCCGGGATCTTCGAGGAGAAGATCGCCATCAGGCGGGTCAGGCCCGCCTCGACCTGCTCGACGTAGACGACGTCGGCGCTCTTCAGGCCCAGCTGCGGCTTGCCGGCCGAGGTGTTCTCGATCTTCACCGCGAGCACCGCCTTGCGGGCCGCGCCGGGCAGGCCGGTGAAGGGGTGGGTCGGCTCGGGCGTGGGGGTCGGGGCGAGGCTGGGCTCGCCGGCCGCGCCCGCGGGGTTGCCCGGCGCGGCCGGGTCGTCGGAGGAGCAGGCGGCGGCGGGCGCCAGGATCGCGGCTCCCGCCAGCGTGACGGCGATCATCCGGGACACCCGCACGGCTCATCTCCTCAAGTCGGCCACTCGGTCACTCGGCCACTCAGTCATGAATCGCCAAGAGCTTACCGGTGTCCGACTTGTCAGATACTCCGCTTCATATACGCCTTAATCATCCTTATTCAGCGGCCAAAGCCTTCGGCGGGACGTCGTCGATCTCGAAGAAGGCCGGGTACTCGGTGTGCCCGGCCAGCCGCAGCGTGCGGGCCAGCCAGCGGCGCTGCGCCGTCCGGGTCACGCCCACCGCGTTGTTGTAGAACCGGCGGGAGTACAGGACCTTGGCCACCGCCGCGTCCAGCTCCTCCAGCAGGTCGGACCCGGCCGGGGTGTCGGCCAGCCGGTCGCGGAAGCGCTCCTGGTCGACGACGGCGCGCAGGGCGCGCGACAGGTCGCTCTCGGCGTGCTCGCGCTCCTCGGGCCCCGCGGTACGGGCCTCGTGGGCGGCCGCGGCCAGCACCAGGCTCGTGGCCGGGTCCAGCAGCCGGGAGGCCGCCAGCTCCAGGCTGACGGCGGTGCGCCGCACCAGGGCGGCGTCCAGGGACTCGCGGGCCAGCTCCAGCCGGATGTGCATCCGGTCGAGCCGCCCGGCCCGCCAGGAGATGTAGACGGCGAGGAGCACCACGATCGCGCCCGCCAGGAACAGCGTGGTCGTCACGGCGTCTCGTCCCTCTCACCAACGGCTCCCACGGCGGCGCCCGCCGCGCCCGGCACCGCGTCCTCCTCGACCCCGGCCGTGCTCGCCACGGTCTCGTACACCCGCAGGACGTCGCGGGCGACCGTCGACCAGTCGTACTTGCGCACGGCCAGGCGGGCCTCCTCCGACAGCCTGGCCCGGCGCCCGGGGTCGTCGAGCAGCGCGGCGGCCTCGCGGGCGAGCGACGCGGCGTCGCCCGTCTCGAACAGCGCCCCCGCCCGGCCCTCGTCGAGCACCTTGCGGAAGGCCGGGATGTCGCTGGCCAGGACCGCCGCGCCGGCCGACATCGCCTCGGTCAGCACGATGCCGAAGCTCTCGCCGCCAAGGTTGGGCGCGCAGAAGACGTCGACCGTGTGGTAGGCCCGCACCTTGTCCTCCTCGCTGACCATGCCGAGCAGGCCGATCCGGTCGTGGAAGGCGGCCGGGACCCGTCCCAGCACCTCGTCGGCGTCACCGGGCCCCGCCAGCAGCAGGCGCAGCGCCGGCCGCTCGGCGGCCAGCAGGGCGAACGCCTCCAGCAGCACCGGCAGGCCCTTGCGCGGCTCGTCCATCCGGCCGAGGAAGCCGATCACCTCGCCCTCGTCCCAGCCGGGCAGCGGCTCGCCCTCGGCGTAGCGGCTCACCGTCACCCCGTTGGGGATGAGCACGGCGTCGCCGCCCATGAACTCCACCAGGGTCTTCCTGGCGGCGTCGGAGACCGCGATCCTGCCGCCGATCTTCTCCAGCGCGCTCATGATGACCGGCACCCCGACCGAGAAGGAGCGGGAGTTGCCGTACGAGGCGTGGAAGGTGGCCACGATCGGCCCCCTGGCCACCCAGCAGGCGAGCAGGCCGAGCGAGGGGATGGCCGGCTCGTGCACGTGCAGCACGTCGAAGCGGCCCTCGCGCACCCAGCGGCGCACCCGGTTCGCCGACAGGAACCCGAACGACATCCTGGCCACCGACCCGTTGAACGGCACCGGGACGGCCCGGCCCGCCGAGGTCACGTACGGGGGCAGCTCGGCGTTCTCCGCGGCCGGGGAGATCACCGAGACGTGGTGGCCGTCGGCCATGAGCGCCTCGGCCAGGTCCTGGATGTGCACCTGGACACCGCCCGGCACGTCCCACGTGTAGGGGCAGACGATGCCGATCCTCATGACCGGGGCTCCCCGGGCTCCCTGGGCTCCAGATCTTCGAGCCAGAGGCGCTGGAGCATGTGCCAGTCCTCGGGGTGCTCGGCGATGCCCTTCTCGAAGACGGTGGCGAGGCTCTGCATGACGACGGCCACCTTCTCCTTCCTGGCGCCCTCGGCCGGGACCGCGATCTCCTCGTGGAACTGCAGCCCCCAGCCGTCCTCCTCGAAGTAGGGGATGGCCGGGATGAGGGCGGCCCCGGTGTGCACGGCCAGCAGGCCGGGACCGGCGGGCATCCGGGTGGCCGCGCCGAAGAACTGCACCTCGACCCCGTTCGCGGTCAGGTCGCGCTCGGCCGGCAGGGCGACCGGCAGGCCCGCGCGCAGGCGCTGGGCCAGGGTGCCGAAGGTGTTGCCCTCACCGCCGGTGAGCGGCAGCACCTCCATGCCGAGCCCCTCGCGGAAGGCGGTGTAGCGGTGGAAGAGCGACTCGGGCTTGAGCCGCTCGGCGACCGTGGTGAAGGGGTGGCCCGTACCGGCGAACCAGGCGCCCGCCTGGTCCCAGTTGCCCATGTGCGGCAGGGCGAGGACCACGCCCCGCCCCTTGGCGAGGTTGTCGTAGACGGGCTCGGCCCCGGTCACCCGCATGCGGGAGACGAGCTCCTCGACGGGGATCGAGGGCAGCCGGAACACCTCGTGGAAGTAGCGGAAGTAGGAGCGCATGCCGTCACGGCTGAGCGCCCGGATCGCCGGGTCGCCGGGCGAGGTGCCCTTCACCCTGGCGAGGTTGGACTCCAGCCTGAGCACCGACTTGCCCCGGCGCTTCCACAACCGGTCGGCGGCGGCCCTGAACGCCCAGGCGGTGAGCCTCTCGGGCAGGCGGGGCACGACCGTCCAACCGGCGCCGAAGGCCGCGGCGACGAGACGGTCCTGGGGGGAGGGCTTGTCGGTCATCGATCTTTCCGATCAGCGGAGGGTCCGTGGCGGGTGGGAGACGGCCTGCCGGCGCACGTGCAGCAGGCGCTGGCCGACCGTGACCGCGCTGGCGGCGGCGAGCAGCCAGAGCCCCGCGGCCAGGATGTACGGGACGCCCAGGCCGCCGAGACCGGCGGAGACCAGGCCGACGACCAGGCGCTCGGGCCGCTCGGCGAGGCCGACGTCGCACGTCATGCCCAGCGCCTCGGCCCTGGCCTTGACGTACGAGACCACCGCCCCCGCGACGAGGCAGAACAGCGCGACCCCCGCCAGCACCCGCTGCCCGCTCACGACGAACCAGAACACCAGCCCGGAGAAGATGCCCGCGTCGCCGACCCGGTCGAGGGTGGAGTCGAGGAAGGCGCCCCAGGTGCTGCCGGGGCCCGTCATCCTGGCCATGACCCCGTCGAGGAGGTCGGCCAGCACGAAGAAGGTGATCACCACCGTGCCGACGAACAGCTGGCCTCGCGGGTAGAAGAACAGGGCCGCGGCGACGGTGCCGAGCGTGCCGGCGGCGGTGACCGCGTTGGGGCTGATCCCGCGGCGGGTCAGTGCCCTGCCCAGCGGGGTCAGGAGCCTGGTGACGGCGGGACGCAGAAGTTTCAGCATGGCGCTCCGATCGTAGGCCACCGGGCCTGCGAGCGCGCATCGGCGACGGGAGCGGCGAGCCGCGGGGAACGGCGCCCGCGGGGGCGGCGCGGGACCCCGGAACGGTCCGGGCGCTTAGCGATCAGGGCTGCCCATCGCAAGAGGATGGTCACATCCCTCTTGTGATATTCGCCACATGGGTATTTGGTGAACAGACCGAGTCCGCACGATGAGCGGGCCCGGCAGCGGACCCCGGGGGTACGGCCCCACCAGGCCGCGCCCCTTCGGCAACGACGCGGGAGGCGATGTGGCGGAGAGAGCGACCGGCGGACCAGCGGGAGCCGCGGGGAGGGCACCCGCGGCCGACCGGCCCGGCATGATCAGAAACGTCGTGCTGGTCGGCCATTCCGGTGCCGGCAAGACAACACTTGTGGAGGCGTTGCTGGCCGCGACGCGGACCGTCCAGCGGTCCGGCAGGGTCGAGGACGGCACGACCGTGAGCGACTTCGACGAGGTCGAGGTGCGCCAGCAACGCTCGGTGAACCTGACCGTGGCCCCCGTGGTCCACAACGACATCAAGATCAACCTGCTGGACACCCCCGGCTACGCCGACTTCGTCGGCGACCTGCGCGCCGGGCTGCGCGCGGCCGACGCGGCGCTGTTCGTCGTCTCGGCCGTCGACGGCGTGGACGGCCTGACCAGGATGCTGTGGGACGAGTGCGCGGCGGTCGACATGCCCCGCGCGGTCGTGATCACCAAGATCGACCACCAGCGGGCGGACTTCGAGAACGCCCTCGCCGCCTGCCAGGACGCCTTCGGCGACGGCGTCTCGCCGCTCTACCTGCCGGTGGTGACCAACGGCAAGGTGAACGGCCTGATCGGCCTGCTGAGCCAGAAGTTCTACAACTACGCGACCGGCACCCGGACGGAGAACTCCCCCGGCCCCGCCTACGCCGACCAGATCGAGGTCTACCGGGGCGCCCTGATCGAGGGCGTCATCCAGGAGAGCGAGGACGAGTCCCTGATGGACCGTTACCTCTCCGGCGAGGAGATCGACACCAAGGCCCTCATCGAGGACCTGGAGAAGGCCGTCGCGCGCGGCGGCTTCTACCCGGTGCTGGCCACCGGGACCGGCGTGGGCGCGCTGGAGGTCCTGGAGCTCATCACCCAGGGCTTCCCCTCCCCGCCCGAGCACCCCCTTCCGGAGATCATGTCGATCGACGGCAGGCCCGTCTCCGGCATCACCTGCGACCCCGACGGGCCCCTGGTCGCGGAGGTCGTCAAGACCACCAGCGACCCGTACGTGGGCAGGATCAGCCTGGTGCGGGTCTTCTCCGGCACGCTGCGCCCGGACATGACGGTGCACGTCTCGGGGCACGGCCTGTCCGACCGCGGGCACGAGGACCATGACGTGGACGAGCGCATCGGCGCGCTCTCCTCGCCGCTGGGCAAGCACCAGCGGACGACCGCCAAGTGCGTGGCCGGGGACATCGCGGCGGTGGCCAAGCTCGCGCGCGCCGAGACCGGCGACACCCTGTCGGACCGGGAGAACCCGCTGCTGATGACGGCCTGGTCCATGCCCGAGCCGCTGCTGCCCGTGGCGATCCAGCCCCGCTCCAAGGCCGACGACGACAAGCTGGGCCAGGCGCTGCAGCGGCTGGTCGCCGAGGACCCGACGCTCCGGCTGGAGAACAACCCCGAGACCCGCCAGCTCGTGCTGTGGTGCATGGGCGAGGCCCACACCGACGTGCTGCTCGACCGGCTGAGCAGGCGGCACGGCGTGGAGGTGGAGAAGACCGAGCTGCGGGTGCCGCTGAGGGAGACCTTCGGCGGCAGCTGCCAGGCCCTGGGGCGCAATGTCAAGCAGACCGGCGGCCACGGCCAGTTCGCCGTCTGCCACCTGGAGGTCGAGCCCCTGCCCTCCGGCGGCGGCTTCGAGTTCGTGGACAAGATCGTCGGCGGCGTGGTGCCGCGCCAGTTCATCCCCTCGGTGGAGAAGGGCGTGCGCACCCAGATGCAGCGCGGGGTGCTCGCCGGCTACCCCATGGTCGACGTGCGGGTGACCCTGTACGACGGCAAGGCCCACTCGGTCGACTCCTCCGACATGGCGTTCCAGATCGCCGGGGCGCTCGCGCTGAAGGAGGCCGCGGCCAAGGTGCCCACGCTGCTGCTCGAACCGGTCGACGAGGTGTCCATCCTGGTGGCCGACGACCACGTCGGCGCGGTGATGTCCGACCTGTCCTCGCGCAGGGGCCGGGTGCTCGGCACCGAGCCGGTGGGGGTGGGACGTACCCTCGTCAGGGCCGAGGTGCCCGAGCTGGAGATCACGCGATACTCGATCGATCTGAGATCCATGTCACACGGGACGGGGACGTTCCGGCGGGTCTTCCTTCGCTACGAGCCTTTGCCCTCGCACCTGATGGACAAAGTCACCGGCTGACAGGGCGGTGAGACGCGCGCCGGACGGAGCCCCACCCCCGGGGAGCGCGCACCGTCCGGCGCACGTCCCCCAGCATGCACACATGTAACAGAGTCATCACGAAAGGATTTCGTTTTTCCGTTCAAAGCACACCGGCGCTGGTGCCACACTGGGGAACCATGCGACACGGACGCCCTCTTCTGGCCGCTGCCGCCCTCGCCGTACTGACCACGGGGGCCGCCTACACCTTCGGCCCCGACGCCGCGCCCGCCCGGCCGAAGGCCGGCAAGAGCTCGGCGGTCTCCGCCGAGACGGTCGGCGCGACGGCCCCGGCGGCGCGGTGCGACGTCGACGCGAAGTACCCCAAGCGGCAGCTGCGCGGGGTGTGGATCGCCACGGTCAAGAACATCGACTGGCCCTCGCGGACCGGCCTGTCCCCGGCCCGCCAGCAGGCCGAGTACGTCAAGATCCTCGACAACGCGGTCAAGCGGCGGTTCAACGCGGTGTTCGTCCAGGTCCGCCCCGCCTCCGACGCGCTCTACAAGTCGGACCTGGAGCCCTGGTCGCAGTATCTGACCGGCACCGCGGGCAAGGACCCCGGCTGGGACCCGCTGCCCTTCCTCGTCGCCGAGGCCCACCGGCGCGGCCTGGAGTTCCACGCCTGGTTCAACCCCTACCGCGCCTCCGCCGACGCCGACCTGTCCAAGCTGCCCGCGAGGCACCCGGCCCGGCTGCACCCCGAGTGGATCGTGAAATACGGGGACCTGGCCTACTACAACCCCGGCCTGCCCGCGGTCCGCGACTACGTCACCAAGGTCGTCAAGGACGTGGTGACCCGCTACGACGTCGACGGGGTCCACTTCGACGACTACTTCTACCCCTACCCCGTGCCGGGCGCGAAGTTCGCCGACGGCGCCGCCTTCGCCAAGTACGGCAAGGGCGCCAACCTCGCCGACTGGCGCCGCGCCAACGTCAACAAGCTGATCGCCCAGGTCGACAAGACCGTGCACGAGGTCAGGAACAGCGTGAAGTTCGGCGTCAGCCCGTTCGGGATCTGGCGCAACAAGTCCGACGACCCCAGCGGCTCTGCCACCGGCGGCATGTCCGCGTACGACGCCATCTACGCCGACGCCCGCCACTGGATCAAGAAGGGCACGGTCGACTACGTCATCCCCCAGCTGTACTGGCCACGCGGGTTCAAGATCGCCGACTACGACGTGCTGACGCCCTGGTGGGCCAACGAGGTCAAGGGCACCGGGGTGCAGCTCTACATCGGTCAGGGCCTCTACCGGGTCGGCGCCACCGACACCGCCGCCTGGACCAAACCCGGCGAGATGTCCTCCCACCTGACCCGCAACCGCAAGTACGGGCAGGTCTCCGGCGACGTCTACTTCAGCGCCAAACAGCTCTCCACCAACCCGCTGGGCGCGCTCGACCGCGTGGCCAAGGACCACTACAGCCGCCCGGCGCTGCTGCCGCTGATGAAGGACCGCGGCGGCCAGGCCCCGGCCAGGCCCGCCGACGCGCGGCTGCAGGGCGCCTCGCTCAGCTGGAAGAGCTCCCCGGACGCCCGCTCGTACGCGGTCTACCAGATCACCTCGGGCAGGGCCGGGGAATGCGCCACCGCCGACGCCCGCAATCTGATCGCCGTCGTGCCCGCGGCGGCCGGCGGCCGCCAGGTCTTCACCACCACGGTCGGCGGCACCTTCCTGATCACCGCCCTCGACCGCCTGCAGAACGAGAGCGCCCCCGCCGAGGTCATAGCCGGGACGTGAGGACCCGGTCCCGGCCGGTCCCCTGACCGGCTGGACCCGTGGCACGATCTTCCCCTACGGTGCCAGCACTTGGCAGGAGCTGAAGGGGAGGTCGTTCGTGAAGCGGACGCTTGTCGCGCTTGCGATGGTGCTGGGCCTGCTGTGGCCGGGGGCCGCGCACGCCGCCACGCAGGCCGACGGACGGGTGATGCTGATCGGCGTCCCCGGCCTGCGATGGAGTGACCTCAGCCCCACCGGCACCCCGAACCTGTGGCAGCTGGCCGGGCGGAGCGCGGTCGGATCCCTGTCGGTCCGCGCGGTGGGCAGGGTGACCTGCCCCTACGACGGGTGGCTGACGGTGTCGGCCGGGGTGAGGTCCGCGGTCGGCTACGGCTGCGGGCTGCCCCCGCTGCCCGAGTCCGACCAGGCGGGCGCGGTCATCCCCGACTACGGGTACCTGCACCAGGTCGCCGGCCAGCGCAACGCGGGCACCCTCGGCGAGGCCGTGAACGCCGCCGGCGAGTGCACGCTGGCGATCGGCCCCGGGGCCGCGCTGGCACTGGCCGACCGCTCGGGCAAGGTCGACGTGTACGCCCCCTCCCCCGCGCAGGTCCGCGCCGACGTGCTCACCAAGTGCCGGGTGATGGCCGTCGACGTCGACGACCTGATCCGTCCGTACGTGACCGGCGAGCGGCTGCCGCAGGAGGAGGACCGGCTCACCGCGCAGGAACGGGCCGCGGCGCTGCGACTGGCCGACGCCAAGGCGGGGGCGGTGCTGACCGTGCTGCCCGAGGACGTCGGCGTGCTGCTGGCGGGCCTGTCCGACCACGGCGGCAACCCGCACCTGCGGGTGGCCATGATGCGCGACGGGGACATCTCCGGCCGCTTCCTGGGGGCGGCCTCCACCCACCGCGACGACACCACGATCCTGCCGGACATCACCGCGACGATGCTCTCGCTGACCGGGATCGCCACGCCGGCGAGCGTGATCGGGGTGCCCTGGCAGGCGAGCGAGAGGCGCACCGGCGGCACCGAGGCGGCGCGCCTGGAGCTGGACCGGGCCGACGTGGCCGGGGAGACGATCAGGAACGTGGGCGGGATCTTCTTCACCGCGGTCGCGGTGCTGCAGGTCGCCTTCTACCTGACCGCGTTCCTGCTGCTGCGCCGAAGGCGGGGGCTGACCGGCATCCGGGTGGCCGCGATCACGCTGGCCTCGGTGCCGGTGTCGACGTACCTGGTGAACCTCACCCCCTGGCACCACGCGGGGGCGCCGGTGCTCGCGCTGGTCGGCGGGATCGCCGGATGCGCGCTGCTGCTGGCCGCGGTGGCGCTGGCGGGGCCCTGGCGCCGGGCGCCGCTCGGGCCGCTGGCGGTGGTGGCCGGGGTGACGGCGGCGGTGCTGGCGGGCGACCTGCTGACCGGGACGACCCTGCAGCTCAACAGCGTGATGGGCTACAGCGCCGTGGTCGGGGCCCGCTACTACGGCCTGGGCAACATCCCGTTCGCGCTCTTCGCCACCTCGGTGCTGCTGCTGGCCGCCACGATCGCGCACCGGCTGACGCGCGGCGACCGCCTGGACGTCACCGACGCCGTCGCTCCCGGCTCGGCGACGGACCGGCCGGCGGGCGGGAGCCGGGCGAGCATGGCGGCGACGGACCGGCCGGTGGGCGGGAGCCGGGCGAGCATGGCGGCGGCGGCCGTCGTGGCGGTGCTGGGCGGCTTCGCGATGATCCTGGGCGGCTGGCCGGGCGTGGGCAGCGACTTCGGCGGCGTGATCGCGTTCGTGCCGGGCATCGCGGTGACCGCGCTGCTGATCGCGGGCAGGCGGGTCTCGATCGTCAAGCTGGGCGCGTTCTGCGTGGCGGGCGGCGTCATCGTGATGTCCATCGCCTACCTCGACTATCTGCGCCCGCCGGGCTCACAGACCCACCTGGGCCGCTTCGTCGGCCAGGTGTTCACCGGCGAGGCCCTGGAGGTGATCGGCCGCAAGCTCAGCGCGATGCTGGGCACCCTGCTCAGCCCCAACCTGATGCCGGTCGTGATCGCCGCGGTGGCGTTCCTCGTCTACGCGCTGCTGCGCCCCGAGCAGGCGACCGCGGGGGTGCTGCCCGCCGCGTTCGCGCACTCCCCCGCGCTGAGGGCCGGTCTGATCGGCACCCTGGTCAGCGGGGTGGTCGGCATGCTGGTCAACGACTCGGGCGCCGCGGTGCTGTCCATGGCGCTGGCGCTCGCCGTGCCGCTGACGCTGTCGGCGGGCATCAGCGCCCTAGGGGGCGGTGCCCCGTCGCGCTACGAGGACCCGGGCCAGGACCCGGCGAGCAGTTCCCTGGTGTCGCGCAGCAGCTGAGGGAGCACCTTGGTCTGGCCGACGACGGGCATGAAGTTGGTGTCGCCGCCCCACCTGGGCACCACGTGCTGGTGCAGGTGGGCGGCGATCCCGGCGCCCGCCACGCCGCCCAGGTTCATGCCCACGTTGAAGCCCTGCGCGCCGCTGGCCTTGCGCAGGGCGACCAGCGCCCGCCTGGTGAAGTCGGCGAGCTCGAAGGTCTCGGCCTCGTCCAGGTCCGTGTAGTCAGGCACGTGCCGGTAGGGGCAGACCATCAGGTGGCCGGAGTTGTACGGATAGAGGTTGAGCAGCGCGAAGACCGTCTCACCCCGGGCGACGATCAGGCCGTCCTCGTCGCTCATCTTCGGGATCTCGCAGAACGGGCAGCCGTCCTCGGGGCCGGAACCGGTGGGTTTGCCGCCTCCCTTGATGTAGGCCATCCGGTGGGGGGTCCAGAGTCTCTGGAACGCGTCCGGGATCCCCGCTCCGTACTGCGCCTCCGGCTCGTTGCTCATGGTCGCCAGCATATTGCCACGCCGATCCCCGCGTTCTTGCGCCTCCCCTCGCCCTCGCGCCCGCCCCCGGCCGCCCGGAGTGCTTGAAGTGGTCGAATTGACCGGAATGCAGTGCTGTGACGGGAGTGGCGGCGTATGTCACACGGTATTGCCGGACGAATGCGCCGGATTTCCGGCAGAATCCCCCAAGCACGACCACCGACTGCCGAGGAGCACCCCATGACCGACGTCTCCGTCGAGGAGCCGACCGAGGAGACCGCGTCCCCCGGGTCCCCAGCGTCTCCGGCGCCTTCCGCGTCTTCCACGTCCTTTACTTCTTCCGCGTCCTCCAGGCCCTCCGGGTCATCCGGGTCCTCCGGGTCCTCCGTGGAAACGGGCGGGAGGCCCAGCCGCCCGTTCTCCCTCAGCCTGTCCCTGTCCGCCGACACGGAGCCGCCGGCGCCGCCGGCGCCGCCGGCGCCGCTCCCGTCGGTTCCGTCTTCCGGCGAGCCGGTCTCCTCCACGGGCGAGCCCTACCTGGCCGTGGTCGAGGCGCTCCCCGAGCCGTCCCCCGCGTCCGAGGTGCCGGACGACGCGCCTCCCCCCTCCCTCGCCAGGGCGGTGCCGGCCGTGGCGGCATCCCCGGTGTCCCCGGTGTCCCCGGTGTCCCCGGTGTCCCCGGTATCCCCGGTGCCTCCCGTCTCCGCGGTCTCCTCGGCCGTGGTGAAGGGCCGGATCAAGGTGGCCGACGAGGTGGTGGAGAAGGTCGCGGCCCTCGCCACGCTGGAGGTCGCGGGCGTCGCCGAGCTGGGAGGCGACGCCGCCCACGCGGTGGAACCGATGCGTGAGCGCGCGGGCATCGCCAGGCGCGGCCCCCGGGGCGTCAACGCCCACGTGCAGGACCGTACGGCGGCCGTGGACGTGACGATCGTCGCGGAGTACGGGCACGTGGTGATGGACGTGGCCAACGAGGTCAAGACCAACGTGGCCCGGACCATCAGCCGGATGCTGGGCATGCGGGTCGTGGAGGTCAACGTCGACGTGGAGGACGTCCGCATGCCGGGCGAGACCGGCTCCGAGGCTCCCGCCCGGCCCGGAGACGACGCGTAAGGACCCCGAGGGCACCCGGCCGAGGTCGCAGGCGTCGACACGCCGAGGAACCCCGGCCGGGCTGCGGGGCATCGGGCTTCCGAGGGCTTCGGCGAAGACCGTAAGCCGTCAGAACACCGGAAGAGCCGTCAGAACACCGAAAGCCCGCCGAGACCATAGGCACCCGGAATGCCGAGTGCACCCGGCCGGGGCCGTAAGACGTCACCGACGGCCCCGGCAAGGGCCGGAAACGACGTACGAGGGGCCGAAGCCCCCCGTACACCCGTGGGTGGCCGAGACCGCCCACGGGAAGGTCCTAGACCTGAACCCGGCGCTCGATCGCGTCGACGATCTCGTCGATCGCCTCGTCGACCGGCACCCCGTTCTTCTGCTCGCCGTTGCGGAAGCGGAAGGAGACCGCGCCGCCCGCGATGTCGTCGTCGCCCGCCAGGAGCATGAAGGGCACCTTCGACTTCTGCGCGTTGCGGATCTTCTTCTGCATCCGGTCGTCGGAGGCGTCGACCTCGATCCTGATCCCCCGCTCCCGGGCCTTCTTCGCGATGTCCTGGAGGTAGGGCGCGTGGGCCTCGGCGATCGGGATGCCGACCACCTGGACCGGCGCGAGCCAGGGGGGGAAGGCGCCCGCGTAGTGCTCGACCAGGACGCCGAAGAAGCGCTCGATCGAGCCGAACAGCGCCCGGTGGATCATGACGGGCTGCTGCCGGGAGCCGTCGGTCGACTGGTACTCCAGCTCGAAGAGGTCCGGCAGGTTGAAGTCGAGCTGGATCGTCGACATCTGCCAGGTCCTGCCGATCGCGTCACGGGCCTGGACGGAGATCTTCGGCCCGTAGAACGCCGCGCCGCCCGGGTCGAGGACCAGCTCCAGCTTCTCGGCCTCGGCGACCTCGCGCAGGGTCTGGGTCGCCTCCTCCCAGTCCTCGTCGCTGCCGACGAACTTGACCGGGTCCTTGGTCGACAGCTCCAGGTAGAAGTCGTCGAGGCCGTAGTCGCGCAGCAGGTCGAGCACGAAGCGCAGCAGCGAGGTCAGCTCGTCGCGCATCTGCTCGCGGGTGCAGTAGATGTGCGCGTCGTCCTGGGTGAGGCCGCGCACCCGGGTCAGGCCGTGCACCACGCCGGACTTCTCGTAGCGGTAGACCGTCCCGAATTCGAACAGCCGCAGCGGCAGCTCCCGGTAGGAACGCCCGCGCGCCCGGAAGATCAGGTTGTGCATCGGGCAGTTCATCGGCTTGAGGTAGTACTTGGCCCCCTCAAGCTCCATGGGGGGGAACATGCCGTCGGCGTACCAGTCGAGGTGGCCGGAGGTCTTGTAGAGCCCCTCCTTGGTGATGTGCGGGGTGTTGACGAAGGAGTAACCGGCCTCCTCGTGGCGCCTGCGCGAGTAGTCCTCCATCGCGCGGCGGATCACACCGCCCTTGGGATGGAAGACCGGCAGGCCCGAGCCCAGCTCGTCGGGGAAGGAGAACAGGTCGAGCTCGGCGCCCAGCCTGCGGTGGTCGCGCTTCTCGGCCTCCTCCAGCAGGTGGAGGTATTCGTCCTGCTTCTCGCGCGACTCCCACGCGGTGCCGTAGATCCGCTGGAGCTGCGGGTTCTTCTCGCTGCCCCGCCAGTAGGCGCCACCGGAGCGCATCAGCTTGAACGCCGGGATGGACCGGGTGGTCGGCACGTGGGGGCCGCGGCACAGGTCCTTCCAGCGCAGCTCGCCGCTCTTGGCGTCGAGGTTGTCGTAGATGGTCAGCTCGCCACCGCCCACCTCGACGCTCTCCTCGTCGGCCGCGCCGCCCTTGAGGCCGATCAGCTCCAGCTTGTACGGCTCGGCGGCGAGCTCCTCGGCGGCCTGCTCGTCGGAGACGGGCCTGCGGGAGAAGAGCTGCCCCTGCTTGACGATCTCGCGCATGCGCTTCTCGATGCGCTTGAGGTCGTCGGGGGTGAACGGGTCCTTGACGTCGAAGTCGTAGTAGAAGCCGTTCTCGACCGGCGGGCCGATGCCCAGCCTGGCCTCGGGGAAGATCTCCTGGACGGCCTGGGCCATGACGTGCGCGGTGGAGTGGCGGACGATGGCGCGCCCGTCGGGGCTGCCCGCCTCGACCGGCTCGATCACGTCGCCGTCGGCCACCCGGGCCGCGAGGTCCTTCAGCTCGCCGTTGGCGCGGGCGGCGACCACCGAGCGGCCGTCCGCCTCCAGCGCCTCCCCGTACGTCGTGCCTCCCGCCACCACACGCTCGGCTCCGGCGAGGGTGATACGAAGTTCTGGCACGGCGGACACTGTTGCTCCCTGGGAGACGTCGGTGATTGGTCTGGATTCGATGCTACCGGTGTCGGCAACGCGATTTCTCAGGCCTTGCGGCTGCGGCGGTAGCCCAGGGAGGTCAGCTCCGCCCGGGTGCCGCGGAAGACGTTGCGGTCGACGGGTTTGTTCGAGTGCTGGTGGATCGTCCACCTGTCCCACGGCCTCGGCACCTCCGGCCTGCCCCGGGGGTGGTCGGGCGCGGCGATCCACAGCGGGTAGGGCTCCAGCCCGGCGCAGTTGCCGTTGCGCGCGAACGACAGGAACGTGTAGACCACCGGCCTCACCCCGGCCAGCGCGATGATCGCCTGGCACCAGCTGCGGGCGAACCGGGCCACCCTGTGCGCCGGGAGATGATCGTTGGTCTCCAGGTCGAGCGCGAGCAGGTCCCCCCGGCGCAGCCCGCCGGCCCGCTGCACGATCTTCAGGAAGTGCACCGCCTGCGCCTCGGGATCTCCCGCGGGGCGGGCGAAGTGGTAGGCGCCGCAGACGATCCAGCTCTCGCGCATGCCGTTCCAGTTGGCGCCGAACCACTTGTCGGTGAAGGTGCTCCCCTCGCTCGCCTTGGCGAAGGCGAAGGAGACCCCGCCCTTCGCGTGCGCCCCCCAGTTGACGGCGCCCTGCCAGTTCGACACGTCGATCCCGTGCAGCATGGCGGCCACGCTAACCACCGGGCCCCGCGGACACACGCCCGACGCTCCCTCGGCGTACTGCCATTGCGGCCACTTTGACTAGGCTTGGTCGGCGTGAACGCAGCAGCCCAGATCTCCGGCGCGTACGCGGCCGGCATCGCGACCATCACCTCCGGCGGAACCGTGCTCGACACGTGGTTCCCCTCCCCACAGCTGGGCGAGCCCTCCTCACCGGGCACCAGGCGGCTGACCGAACAGGAGGCGGTCGAGGAACTCGGTTCCGGGGTCGCCGCGCTGCTCGGCCCCGACGAGGACCGCGGCGTGGAGGTGGTCGCGGTACGCACCGGCATCGCCAAGCTGTCGGAGGCCCCGGCCGACGCCCACGACGCCTACCTGCGCCTGCACCTGCTGTCGGCGCGCCTCGTCCAGCCGCACGGCCAGAACCTGGACGGGCTGTTCGGCCTGCTCAGCAACGTGGTGTGGACCAACCACGGCCCGTGCGCCGTCGAGGGCTTCGAGGAGGTGCGGCTCCGCCTGCGCGCCCGGGGGCAGGTGACCGTCTACGGCGTCGACAAGTTCCCCCGGATGGTCGACTACGTGGTGCCCACCGGTGTCCGGATCGCCGAGGCCGACCGGGTCCGCCTGGGCGCGCACCTGGCGAGCGGCACGACCGTGATGCACGAGGGCTTCGTCAACTTCAACGCCGGGACGCTCGGCACCTCCATGGTCGAGGGCCGCGTCTCGGCGGGCGTCGTCGTGGGCGACGGCTCGGACGTCGGCGGCGGCGCCTCGATCATGGGCACCCTGTCCGGCGGCGGCAAGCAGGTCATCTCCATCGGGCGGCGCTGCCTGCTGGGCGCCAACAGCGGCGTCGGCATCTCCCTGGGCGACGACTGCGTCGTGGAGGCGGGCCTGTACGTCACCGCCGGGACCAAGGTCGCCCTGCCCGAGGGACGGGTGGTGAAGGCCGCCGAGCTCTCCGGCGCCTCCGGCCTGCTGTTCCGCCGCAACTCCACCTCGGGCGCGGTCGAGGCCGTACCCCGTCAGGGGACGAGCGTGGAGCTCAACAGCATCCTGCACGCCAACGACTGACCACCGCCGCTCACCCGGATCGCCGAGTCACCCCGCCGGGTCCCGTGGGAGTCACCGTCCGGGGCGCGGGGCCGCCGTACGAGGCCCTGTCCCCGGGTCCCCGGGTCCCCGGCCGCCCCGCGCGACCCCGAGGCCGTAGGTGCCCGCGGATGTTCGTCCCCGGGCCCCTCAGCTGGCAGGGTGGCCACACGGGCCCCATGGGCCCCATGGGCCCCACGGCCCTCACGTCGACGCGGGCGGGCTCTCCGCGCTGGAAGGACTCACTGGAAGGACTCAGATGACCGATCAGGAGATGGCGGGCGGCGGCGAGACCACCGCGGAGGCGGCGGCCCGGTGGGTGACCGGGCTGTTCGCACCGCAGGTGCTGGTCATCGGGCTGCCCCCGCTCGTCGGGCTGATGGCCGACGGCTGGCCCGGCGCGGTCTGGGGCCTGGTCGCCTCGGCGCTGTGCGGCGGGATCCCGGCCCTGGTGATCCTGAACGGGGTCCGTTCCGGGCGCCTCGACTCCCACCACCTGGTCGACCGGGCGAGCCGTACGGTCCCGCTGATGGTGGCGGTCGCCTCGGTGGTCGTCGCGCTGACGCTGCTGATCCTGCTGGGCGCTCCCCGGCTTCTGGTGGCCACCGTGACCGCGATGCTGGCCGCGCTCGCGGTCACGGTCCCGATCACCCTCCGGTGGAAGATCTCCTTCCACGCGGCCGTGTCGGCGGGCACCGTGGTGGTGCTGGCCCACGTACTGCCCGCCGTGCCCACGCTGGTCGTGGGCGCGCTGGTCGTGGCGACGGTGTGCTGGGCGCGGGTCAGGCTCACCCACCACACGCCCGCCCAGGTCGCCGCCGGGACCGTCACCGGCGCGGGGACGGCCTGGGCGGCCCTGAGCGCCTTCGGCGTCTGAGCGGCTCTGGGCGCCTTCGGCGTCCGAGCGGCCCTGACGGCTGCCCTGACGGCTCCCCCGGCGGGCGGGGAGAACCCTCAGAGAAGGCTCTTGAGGAACTCCCTCGTCCGGGTGCCCCGGGAGAACTCGGAGGCGACGAAGTCGGTGACCCCGGCCTTGGCGAGCTCCTCGATCCGCGCCGACACCTCGTCCTCGTCGCCGATGATCGCAACGTCCGCCGGGCCCTCGGCGCCCTCCTTGTCGAGCACCGCGCGGTACGACGGCAGCTGCCCGTAGATCTCGAACCGCTCGGCGGCGAGCGCCCTGGCCGCCTCGGCGTCGTCGGTGACGCAGACGGGCAGCGCGCACACGATCCTGGGCGCGGGGCGTCCGGCGGCCCGCGCGGCCTCGGTGACGGCGGGCGCCACGTGCTCGGTCACCGTCCTGGCACCGGTCATCCACAGCACGGTGCCGTCGGCCACCTCCCCGGCCAGCTTGAGCATCCTCGGGGCCAGGGCGGCGACGAGCACGGGCATGTCCTTCGGCCCCGGCACGTTCAGGCCCAGCCGCGCCGTGAGGGTCTCCCCCTCGAAGGCCGCGTTCTCCCCGCGCACGAGCGGCAGCAGGACCGACAGGTACTCGCGCATGTGGCGGGCGGGCCGCTCGAAGTTCAGGCCGTACATGCCCTCGATCACGATCTGGTGCGAGAGCCCGACGCCGAGGGCGAGGCGCCCGTCGAGGGCGGCGTTGACGGTGAGCGCCTGCTGGGCGAGGACCGCCGGGTGGCGCGGGTAGGTCGGGACGACGGCGGTGCCGAGCTCGATCCCGGGCACCTGGCTCCCGATCACGGCGAGCGCGGTGAGCGCGTCGAGGTCGAACGTCTGGGACATCCACACGGAGGAGAAGCCGTCATCGGCCCCGCGGGCGATGCGCTCCCGCAGGTGGCCGAATACGTCCGGCTTGTTGGAGCCGTTGATGAACAGTCCGAATCGCATCGTTACCGAACTCCATTCTAGAAGGTCCGCCCAGTCTAGATCGATCGCGGCGATCACACAGCGGTACGGGCGCGGCGAATCGCGGGCACGCGCGAGAACACGACGAGAGCACGACGGAGGAACCCGCCGGAGGCCACGACCGGAGTCACGACGGAGAAGACCGGGAGGCTCAGGGGAGCTCGGTGAACCGCTCCACCTGCTCGATCTTGCCCGCGATGACGATCACGTCCCCGTACCCCAGCACGGTCCCGGCGTCGGCGTAGGTGAACTCGTCGTACTGGCCCTTCACGCAGACCACGGTCACGCCGTACTTGCGCCGGAGGTTGGACTCGCCCAGGGGGACGCCGACGTACTCGCGGGGCGGGCGGGTCTTGACCACCGCGTAGTCGCCGTCGACCTCCATGTAGTCGAGCATCCGCCCGTTGAGCAGGTGGGCCAGCCGCTCCCCCATGTCGTGCTCGGGGAGGATCACGTGGTGGGCGCCGACCCGCTCCAGGATGCGGCCGTGCTCGCGGCTGATCGCCTTGGCCCAGACGTCGTCGATCTCCAGCTCGACGAGCAGGGAGGTGGTGAGGATGCTGGACTCCAGGTCGGTGCCGATGGCGACCACCGCCCGGTAGAAGTCGGGCACCCCCATCTGCCGCAGCGCCTCGATGTCGGTGGAGTCGGCGACGACGACGTGGGTGAGCTTTCCCGCCAGGCTCTGCACCACTTTGGGGCGGTGGTCGATGGCCAGCACCTCGGTGCCCCTGCGGGACAGCTCGACCGCCAGGGAGCTGCCGAAGCGGCCGAGCCCGACGACCACCACCGGATCGTTCCTTCTGTCAGCCACCGATCGTCCTCTTTCGGGAGTGCGCAGCCGCGGGGGGATCCGCCAACGCGAGAAGCCCGGAGGCGGACGACAGCCTCCAGGCTCCTCTATGCGTCTCACTACGCGGGCCCTTAAAGCCCGGATTCGCCCGATCCTACCGCAGGGAACCCCGAGCGACCCTAACCTCAGGGGAACTCCAGGAGGGCGTCCCGGCTCTCGCCGGAAGCCTCCCCGGGGTCCGCTCCGGGATCGTGGTCGTGGCCCGCGAGGGTGTCGAGGACCTGCTGGCCGTACTTGGCGAGCTTGTTCTCGCCGATCCCGCTGATCGTGCCCAGCTCGGCCAGGGACGAGGGGAGCCTGGTCGCGATCTCGCGCAGGGTCGCGTCATGGAAGATCACGTACGCGGGCACGCCCTGCTCCCTCGCGGTGGCCCCGCGCCAGGCGCGCAGCAGCTCGAACACCGGCGCCGCCTCCTCCGGCATCTCGACGGGCTCGGCCCGGCGCGAGGTGGAGCTCTTGGAGGCACCGGAGGCCTTGGCGGCCTTGGGCGCCTTCTCCGGCTCGCGCCGCAGCGGGACCTGGCGCCTGCGGCCCAGGACCTCCGCGCTCGCCTCGGTCAGCACCAGCGTGCCGTAGTCGCCCTCGACGGCGAGCAGCCCCTGCGCCAGCAGCTGGCGCACCACGCCGCGCCACTCGGCCTCGCCCAGCTCCGTGCCGATGCCGAACACCGTCAGGCCGTCGTGGTCGTGCTGGATGACCTTGGCCGTCTTCTTCCCGAGGAGGATGTCGATGATCTGCCCGGCGCCGAACTTCTGGCGGCGCTCGCGCATGAGCCGGAACACGGTCGACAGGACCTTCTGGGCGGCGACCGTGCCGTCCCACGACTCCGGCGGCGACAGGCAGGTGTCGCAGTTGCCGCAGGCGGTGCCCTCCTGGCCGAAGTAGGCGAGCAGTCGCGTACGGCGGCACTCGACCGCCTCGCACAGGGCGAGCATGGCCTCCAGGTGGGTGGCCAGGCGGCGGCGGTGGGCGTCGTCGCCCTCGGAGGTGTCGATCATCTTGCGCTGCTGCACGACGTCCTGGAGGCCGTAGGCGAGCCAGGCCGTGGAGGGCAGGCCGTCGCGCCCGGCCCTGCCGGTCTCCTGGTAGTAGCCCTCGACGGACTTGGGCAGGTCGAGGTGGGCGACGAAGCGCACGTCGGGCTTGTCGATCCCCATGCCGAACGCGATGGTGGCGACCATGACGAGGCCGTCCTCGCGCAGGAAGCGCGCCTGGTTGGCGGCGCGGACGCGGGCGTCGAGCCCCGCGTGGTAGGGCAGCGCCTCGACGCCGTTCTGCACCAGGAACTCGGCGATCTTCTCGACCGAGTTGCGCGACAGGCAGTAGACGATGCCCGCGTCCCCGGCGTGCTCGGTGCGCAGCAGCTCCAGCAGCTGCCGCTTGGGCTCGTTCTTGGGGGCGATGCGGTACTGGATGTTGGGGCGGTCGAAGCTCGCCACGAAGTGGCGGGCGTCCTCCAGGTTGAGTCTGGAGGCGATCTCGGCGTGGGTGGCCCTGGTGGCCGTCGCGGTCAGCGCGATGCGCGGCACGTCCGGCCAGCGCTCGTGCAGCGCGGACAGGGCGAGGTAGTCGGGCCGGAAGTCGTGCCCCCACTGGGCGACGCAGTGCGCCTCGTCGATGGCGAACAGCGAGATCACCCCGCTGTCGAGCAGCCGCAGCGTGGAGTCGACCCGCAGGCGCTCGGGCGCCAGGTAGAGCAGGTCCAGCTCGCCGGAGAGGAAGGCCGACTCGACCGCGCGGCGCTCCTCGAAGTCCTGGGTGGAGTTGAGGAACCCGGCCCGTACGCCGAGCGCGGTCAGGGCGTCGACCTGGTCCTGCATCAGCGCGATGAGCGGCGAGACCACCACTCCGGTGCCCTTCCGCACGAGGGCGGGGATCTGGTAGCACAGCGACTTGCCGCCGCCGGTCGGCATGAGCACGAGGGCGTCGCCACCGGACACGACGTGCTCGATGATCTCCTGCTGGCCCGCCCGGAACGAGTCGTAGCCGAAGACGCGCTGCAGGACCCGCGACGCGTCGCTCACCTCGGGGCCGTTCTCGGGGGAAGCCATCGGGACATTGTACGAGGATCTTCCCGCTGGTCGGCGGCGAACGGGCCGGAAGCACGGACTCCCGCAGACTCCCGCAGACTCCCCGGACTCCCCGGAACGGTTCGGGGGCCGCCCGGGGCCTGGACCCCGGTGCCGGGCGCGCGGGCCGGGTCCCGGCCCGCGCGCCCGGACGAGGTCCGGACACCGGCCCCGGCCGGGCAGCCGGTCCCTGGCGGAGGACACCGGCAGAGGGCCGGACGGGAAAGTGCCGCCGGGAGGGTCGGACCTCCCGGCGGCACCGGTTACCGCGGTTCTCCCGGGATCTTCCTAGAAGATCCCGGGATCACCGGATCACGGGTTGACGTTGATCGTGAAGGTCGACGTCGTGTTCCTGATGTTCTGGAAGTTGTTGCTCAGCTGGAGATTGTTGAACGTGGCCGAGCCGACCGCCGGGCCCTGACCGGGCTCGGGCATCTCGTTGGCCCAGATGGCCCAGCCGGACTTGGCGTCGTAGGCGTCGCCGCTCTTCCTGGCACCGGTGATCGAGACGTTCGTGAAGATCGTGTCGGTGACCGGGTTCTGCGGCTGGTTGCCGACGTAGTTGGTCTGGAACATGATTCCGCCGTAGGTCGGGTCCACGATGTCCACGTTGTTGACGCGGATGCCCTGGAAGACCTTGGAGGCGGAGAAGACCCAGATCGCCGGGAAGACCTGCCCGTTCCAGAAGTGACCGCCGGCGCGGACGATCGAGATGTTCTCGAACCTGGTGGGCGGGCTGGCGCCGAAGCCGTTCATCGGGTAGCCGAAGTCCAGCGAGCTGATCGTGATGCCGGAGTAGACCAGCGTGTCGGCGATGTAGATGTTCCTGAAGACGTTGTCGTACCCGCCGTAGACCGCGACGCCCGCGGCCCGCCAGGTCAGGATGGACGTCAGGTTCTCGTAGACGTTGCCCTTCATGTCGGCGCCGCCGGCGTCGATGGCCGAGAACAGCGCGAAGCTGTCGTCACCGGTGGCGCGGGCCTCGTTGTTGCTGACGAGGTTGTCCGTGCTGCCGTTGGTCATGTTGATGCCGTCGGCGAACATGTTGCGGATGCGGGAGTTCTTGATCGTCACCCGGTCGGTGTTGGCGCCCCAGTAGAGGCAGACCATGTGCTCGTTCCAGATGTTGTCGATCACCACGTCGGCGACGTTGGAGAAGTCGAACACCTTGCCCGGGCCGTCGATGCGCGAGGTGTAGTTGCCGAAGTAGGCGAAGTTCGCGAAGGACGAGCCGTTGGCGCTGGCCTCGGCGCGGAAGCCGACGTCGGTGTTGTCCTGGGTGTCGGGCGCCCGGAACTGGGTGAACCAGGGGCCGGCGCCGACCACCTTGACGGCCTTGCCGTAGACCTGGAACTTGCTGGCCGTCTGGTAGGTGCCCGCCGGCAGGTAGACGCCGATCAGGTTGCCGGTGTTGTCCATCCGGACCCGGTCGAGGGCGTTCTGCACGTCCTGGTGGGTGAAGCCGGTGGGGGTGGTGTACCGGGCGGGGTCGGGGTTCGCGACCGGCGAGACCTGCTCGGTGTTGATGAAGTCGATCGCGTACGTCGTGGTGTTGGCGGGGTCCTTCTGCAGCCTGATCTTGCTGCCGGCCGGGACGGTGGTCCCGAGCATGACGTTGGCCTCGTCGTAGATGTGACGCGGCCCGCCGGAGCCGGGCGAGTTGTTGGGACCGGCCTCGGGGCCGTACAGCCAGGCGTACTTGGACGTCAGGTTGATCGGCTTGAGGAAGGTGCCGTTGACGTAGACGTTCAGCGTCGAGTTGATGCCGCCGCCGCCCGGGGCGTCGGGGATGGAGAAGCGGGTGACCAGGGTGTTGGTGCTGGCCTTGGTGGTGAACTCGACGTAGCTGCCCGTGCTGTTCAGCGTCACGGCCCTGCGGCCGGACGCCTCACCGGCCACGTGGCCGATCTCGCGGTTGGGGCCGACCACGGCCGCCCCGCCGCCGACGACGGCGTCCTCGGCCTCGTAGAAGTCGTACGGCATGTTGGCGCCGCGGCCGACGAAGAACGGCTGGGTGGCGGTGTTGTTGGCCCGCTTGACCGGGAGCTCGTTGGCGTCGTCGGCGAGGACCGTCCTGACGGTGAACTTGCCGTTGGCCGCCGTCCAGGTGCCCAGGTTCACCGGGCTGGTGGTGGCACCCGCCGCGATCACACCGGTGTGGGAGCCGGTCAGGGTACGGACGACGGTGCCCGCCTCGTTGAGGACGTTCAGCGTGATGCCGTGGGCGCCGCTCGCGGAGGCCAGGGTGCCCTGGTTCTTGATCGCCACGGAGAAGGTGACGACGGAGCCGCTGGACGGGTTGCTGGGGGTCCAGCTGGTCGTGGCGACCAGGTCGGAGGTGCTGACCGGCGTGATCACGAGCGGGGAGGAGGCCGCGAAGGTGTTGTTGGACTCGTTCTGCTCGATGACGCCGTTGTCCTCGTCGACCTTGGCGCTCAGCGGGTAGCTGCCCGCGTCACGCGGACCCGCGACGGCCGACACCGTGGCGGACGCCCCGGCGGCCAGCGCGCCGACCGCGGCGGTGCCGACCTTGGTGGTGCCCAGGTAGAAGTTGACGTTCGTCGCGCCGGAGGCCGCCGAACCGGCGTTGCGCACCGTGGCCGAGAGCGTGACGGAGGCGGTCTCGACGGGGGAGGCCGGGGACGCGGTCAGAGCGGTGATCGTCAGGTCCGGGTTCGGCGCCGGGGTGCCGATGACCTGGAACTCGGCGACCTGACCGGCGGGGGCGCCGGTGTTGGAGGTGATCCTGAGCTGGACGTCGGCGTAGGCGCCGCTGACCGGGATCGTCACCGTGTTGCCGGAGGCGGGGTTGAAGGTGTAGTTCGCCGCCCCCACCAGGCTGGTGAAGGTGGACGAGCTCTGCGCGCGGCCGAGGACCTGGATGTTCTGCGTACGCGTTCCCCAGGCGCTGTCGGGGTTCAGCTTCAGCACGACCGAGCTGAGGGTGGCGTTCGACCCGAGGGCGACGGTCAGCGTGTTGGGGTAGCTGCCGCCGTTGCCCTCCCAGTAGGTCGCCGTGTTGTTGTCGTTGGCGTTGGTGGCCACGAACGTGAAGACCGAGGAGGAGGCGGTGATCGCCTTGCCGACGGCCAGGTTCGTCCCGGTCGGGGTGCTGCCCTGGCGGGTGACGGTGTTGCTGTTGCCCGACTCGTTGCCCGCGGCGTCCTTGGCCTTGACGTGGTAGGAAACCGTCGCGGTGGCCGGCTGGGTGTCGGTGTAGGTCAGGACGTTGCCCGCCACGCTGCCGCGCAGGGCGTTGTTGGCGTAGATGTCGTACCCGGTCACGCCGACGTTGTCGGTCGAGGCGTTCCAGGTCAGCCTGATCTGGCCCGAGCCCGGCTCGGTGTAGGCCAGGTTCGACGGCGTGCTCGGCGGCGTCGTGTCACCGCCGCTGACGGGGCCGTACACCTCGAACTCGGAGATCTGACCGGCCGGCCAGCCCGTGTTGGCGGTGAGGTTCAGCCGCAGGTAGCGGGCGCTGGTCGCGGCGAAGTTGATCGTCACCGTGTTGCCGGTCGCCGGGTTGAAGGTGTAGCCGGCCGAGCCCACGACCGTCGTGGTGGGCGTGGCGCTCGTGCCCGCCAGCACCGAGAGGGTCTGCGTCCTGGTCTCCCAGGCCGTCGCGGGCGGCAGCTTCAGGATCACCTGGTTGACGCTGGCCGCGGCCCCCAGGTCCACCTGGACCCACTGCGGGAAGGCGTTGTTGTTGCTCTCCCAGTAGGTGGTGGCGTTGCCGTCGGTGACGTTGCCCGCCCCATAGGGGGCGTTGACGCTGCTGGAGGAGGTCGACTTGCCCGCCGCGAGGTTGGGGCCGGCCGCCGCCGAGGCCGGTGCGACGACCGCCCCGGCCAGAGCGAGCAGGCTGGTGGCGGCCATCGCCGCCATCAGCCGTAACGCCAGGTACTGCTTTCTCATTGCGTTCCTCTATCTCTCGTCTGGAACGACAGGGTCGGGAGGGAGGCCGGGGCCTCCGCCGCGCGACGCGCTCGGCACCCGGGGGTGCCTCGCCCACGAGGTGCGGGTCCCCGGTCCCGATCTCCGGGACCTGGGAATCCGGCGTACGGGCCGGCCGGGTGATCTGTGCGGGCCGATCCGCGAGCCGTGCCTCGTTCGTCGCTGGGGGGTGCTGGTCGCCGTGTGCGCCGGTGCCCTTCTTGTGGAGGTGACCGGCGGGACGAGCGATGGGTGAACGTCGGATCTGGTTCGGATCTGGTGATGTCCGTCTACGGGCCCGGACGGGAGATGTCCGGAACCACGGCCCCTCGACCGGCCGCGGCGGCGCGGGACGCTCTGCCGGGCACGGGTCATGACGACCGTGACGGTCGTACCGGTCAGCGTCGGCGCGGGGGCGATGAGTGTCGCAACCGGGACCGCCAGGGTGGCGACCGACCGCGCAATGCCGAGAACGACATCACCTGGGGCCTCTCCGGAGGGGTGGGAGGGACGTGCCGGCGCAGCACATCACTGCCGTAAGTTGCGGAGAACAGAGAGAATTTGACAGGACTTTGCAATATTTTTGCATTGCGCTGGCCAAATGTTACATACGTGCTACAGCCGCGTCAACGGGTCGAGAAGGGTGGTTTACTTCGCCGCGCGACTCCGGGTGCGATCGGGCCGATCCGCCTGCCCCGTCGGCCTTCCAGCCCCCCGCGGGCCGGGACGCGGAAGGGGTTCGCCGCTCCGTCCGGCAGGGGTTCGGCTCGGAAGGCGGCACGTCGAAGGGCCGGGGACGCGCGCGGATCGGCGTGAAACCCGGAAGGCCGGCGACAGGGGGCTGTTCCTCGCCGTTCAGCTGGAAATATGTGGCCCGGGGGACAGCAGGACGGGACACGGTGACGTCGCAGCCCCCGGAGTGACCTCTCTCAGCCCCTCAGAGCGACGGCTCAGCCGCCCTTAGAGTGACGCTCAGCCGCCCCTAGAGCGACGTCCTCAGCCCTCAGAGCGACGGCTCAGCCCTCGAAGTGACGTCTCAGCCCTCAGAGTGGCTTTTCAGGTTTCAGAGTGGCTTTTCAGGCTTCGAACAGGCGCAACCGGTGGGCCGTCGCCGCGGCCTCGCCGCGCGAGGCGGCGCCCAACTTGGCGAGGATGTTGGAGACGTGCACGCTGACGGTCTTCGCCGAGATGAACAGCTCCCCCGCTATCTCGCGGTTGCTGCGGCCCGCCGCCACCAGTCTCAGCACCTCGTGCTCGCGCGCGGTGAGCCCGAGCCCCTCCCGCTCGGAGACCGGCTCCGCGGGGACGGGCTCACCGGAGAGCGGGACGCGAGCCCGCCTGGCCAGGGAGGCGATCTCGGCGGTCAGCGGCGACGCCCCGACACGCGCCGCGAGCTCCGCGGCCCGGGACAGGCTCGGCGCGGCCTCCTCACGCTCCCCCGCCTCGACGGCGGCCCGTGCCGCGCCGAGCAGGGCGCAGGCCTCGGCGTAGGGCTGGCGGAGCCCGGCCCAGGCGGTCGCGGCCGCCTCCCACGCCGCCCGGTCGAGCGTCCCCTCCGCCTGGGCGGCCTCGGCCGCGAAGGTGAGGCTGTGCGCCCTCTGGAGCTCCCCCTCCACCCCGATCTTCTCCGCGACGGCCCGCAGCCGGGCGAGGGGAGGCACGGCCGCTCGCAGGCAGGCGCGCAGGAGCGGCCAGACGTAGCGGGGGGTGGCCTCCAGGTCCTGCTCGTCCAGGGTGCGCTCGACGAGCTCGGACGCCTCCTCGCCCCTGCCGCGCGCCACCAGCAGCTCGATCTCCCTGCGCAGCTGGGGCATGATCGTCTGGTCCCGGTAGATGCCCCCGGTGAACACGGCCCGCGAGGCCCGGAAGAGCGAGTCGGCCCGGTCGAGGTCTCCGCGGGCGAGCGCGATGTCGGTGGCCAGGGCCTGCAGGCTCGCGCGGTAGGGGGCGGGCGGGGTGACCTCCAGGGTGCGCTCGACCACCTCGGACGCCTCGTCCCACCGCCCGAGTGAGACCAGGGGCTCGACCAGGTTGATCGACAGGAAGGCTCCGGAGGTGCGGGCCAGGCCGTACGCCTCGGCGTCGGCGATGCCGCCGCGGGCGACCTCGGCGGCCCGCTCGTGCCATCCGCCCCCCTCCAGGGCGTCGGACTCGGAGATGACGGCCCGCATCAGCGCGTTGTAGGTGCTGGCCCGGCCCGCGAGCTCCCGCGCCCCGGCGAACGCGACGACCTGCTCCTCCATCCGGGAGTATCGGCACCTGGCCCAGACGAGCGTGACGAGCGCGTGGGCCTCGGTGTCGACGTCGCCGACCTCGTGGGCGATGCGCATCGCCTCCTCGGCCAGCGCCTCCTTCTCCGGCCAGTCGCCGGGGTGGCTGAGCATGCGCGCCAGGTTCTCCAGGACCCGGGCTCGCAGGGGGGTAGGCGGTTCGGCGGGGACGAGCTCGACGGCGGTGCGGAGATCCTCGATGAATCCGGCCCTGCCGAGGTCGTACCTGACGAGCCCGCGCTGCCTCAGCAGGCGGGCCGCGCGGATCGGGTCGGTGGTGGTGTCGATCTCCCGCAGGGCCGCCTTGGCCAGGGAGATGCCCCGCTCGAACTCCCCCGCCAGGTGCGCCACGGTGATGGCCTGCCGGAGCACGCCGACGTGGTCGGTCTCGATCCGCTCGGCGGCGTCGGGGACCGCCTCCCACAGTTCGAGGACCCGGGTCAGCATGCGCAGCTGCTCGTCGTAGGCCGCGGTCTTCCTCGCCGCCGCGGCCGCGTGCCACGCGCTGATCAGCGCCCAGAGGGGGTTGTGCGCGGCGTGCCAGTGGTGGGCGAGCTCGATGGCCCCCCTGGGCTCGGGCAGGATGCCGGGGTTGCCCTCCAGGGCCTCGGCGAAGCGGGTGTGCAGGCGGGTGCGCTCGCCGGGCAGCAGGTCGTCGTGGACGGCCTCACGGATCAGGGCGTGCCTGAAGGCGTACGTGTCGCCGTCGACCACGAGCACGTTGCCCGCCACCGCCGGGCGCAGCAGGCGGGAGAGCTCGCCGTCGTCGGCCCCGGCGACGGCCGAGAGCATCGCGTGCTCGATCCTCGCCCCGCCCGCGGCGGCGAGCCTCATCAGCTCCTGGGTCTCCTCCGGCAGGCGCTCGACGCTGGCCAGCAGCAGGTCGCGCAGCGAGTCGGGCAGCGTCTCGCCCTCGCCCCCACTGAGCAGCGCCTCGACGAACAGCGGGTTCCCCTCGCTGCGCGCGTAGACCAGGTCGATGTCGGCGACCGGCTCGCCGTCGAGGATGCTCGCGGCCTGCCGGCTCACCTCCCGGCGGCTCAGCCTGCGCAGGTCGAACCGGGTGACCCAGTCGACCCGGCTCAGCTCGGCCAGCAGCGGGCGCAGGGGGTGGGTGCGGTGCAGCTCGTCGGCCCGGTAGGTGACCAGGGTCAGCAGGGGCACGTCGGAGCGCTGGTAGCGGACGAGGAACGACAGCAGGTCGCGGGTGGAGCGGTCGGCCCAGTGGGCGTCCTCGATCACCAGGATCGTCGGCCGGGTCTCGGCGAGCCGCTCCAGCAGGCTCAGGACCTGCTCGAAGAGCCGGGACCTCGCCTCGGCCCCCTCCCTCTCCGGCTCACCGAACTCCGGCAGCAGCCGGGCGAGCCCCCGCGTCGCCCCGCCGGGCAGCAGCGCGGCGACGCCGTCGTGGCCCAGGTCGCGGGCGAGCCTGCGCAGGACCGCGGTGAAGGGGGCGAAGGGGAGGCCGTCGGTGCCCAGCTCCAGGCACCCGCCGACCAGGACGAGGGCGTCGCCGGTGCGCTCGGTGAACTCGCGGACGAGGCGGGTCTTGCCGACCCCGGCCTCGCCTCCCACGAACACGGTCGAGGCCGCCCCCGAACGGGCCCTGGCGAGCGCGCCTTCCAGGATGGCGAGCTCGTCGGTGCGGCCGACGAACAGGGGGCTTACCGTGTGGGCTCTCACGCCCCCAGGATGCCACCGGCCCCCGACAGCCGGGCGTCCCTTTCCACGGGCCTTCCCGGCTTTTCCCCCTTGCTCTCCCCCTTCGCGGCCCGGCCTCCCTGCCGAGCGGCCGCCCAGGGGCCCGAGGGCTTTTCGTGATCTTCCGGGGAGGGCCCGCCGCTCCTCGACCGGGGATATGAGGATCATCGGGCGTCCGGGGCCGGCCCCGAGGGCGCCGCGGCGGCCCGGACGGGTTTTCGCGGAGAGAGAAAAGGGCGGGGCCTCGGTCCGCACCCTGCGGGCGGCACGGCGCCCCGGCCATGACTTTCCGGCCGCGCCATCTCGGCCGTGTCTTCCCGGCGGTGTCTTCCCGGCCGTATCTTTCCTCCCCCGGCGGCGTCGGCCGCGCAAGGTGCCCGATCACGGAAAAAGCCCCCTGGTTGGCGTCAACCAGGAGGCTCTGACCTGCGACTTGCTAGTGTGGGCGATACTGGGATCGAACCAGTGACCTCTTCGGTGTGAACGAAGCGCTCTCCCGCTGAGCTAATCGCCCGCCCTGTGCGGCCCCTCACGGTGCCGACGTGGAAAACCATACAGCAATCCGGGAGTGCTCGCGAAGCGGTATCCACCAATGAAATGATCTTGGAAGACGACACAGTCGGGAGGCAAAGGTCCGAGGATGCATCCGGCGGGGGGCTACGGTGTCATAGCATCGTCCTGATCCGTAGAAGCACCGAACGACCCGCGCTCGACCCGAATCACCCGAGACGCCCCGCCGGGGAGTCGACGGTGACCAAAACGAGACGCAAAACCCTTGCAAATACGGCCCTGTTGGTGATGTTTAGCCAGGTAGATGCCCAAATGTCGCGCTGTGATGTGTGTTACAGAAGGGCGTGGAGGCGGAATCTTTCCTACAGGTTTCTTTGTTCCGCGTGGTAGCCCGCGAGGAACGAAGCCGTTTCGGAGCAGTGAGCAGTGAAAGCCCCGCAGAGGGGACCGACGACGAAAAAGGTTTGGCTGACGATGAACAGCGCCACCGTCTCTGCCGAGCTAGGCCTTCGGCTTGTGGTCCCCGACCGTACCACCGTCCCCCTGCTCGCCGGGCTCAGCTACACGGCGGGTGATCCGTACGCGATCAGGATGGCCTTCCACGTGGGGAACGACGAGCCGGTCGAGTGGATCTTCGCTCGCGAGCTGCTCACGGTCGGCATCGTGCGGCGGGTCGGCGACGGGGACGTGCAGGTGTGGCCGGCGCGCGCCGACGGCGAGCGCACGTTGCACATAAGCCTCACGTCGCCGTTCGGGCAGGCCCTCTTCGAGGTGCCCCTGGCCCCGCTCACGGAGTTCCTGCACCGGACGTACGAGCTCGTCCCCGCCGGTCGCGAGACCGACTTCATGGATCTGGACGCCGAGCTCAGCAACATGCTCTGGAGCTCCTGACAGACCCCGCCCAACCGGGCCCCGGGCCGCCGGGGGCCGCGTGACGGTCTCCCTGCCGGGTCGCCGGGGTCCGTGGTGACGGCTTCCCTGCCGCCCCGCCGGGGTCCGCCGACGCTCTCCCGGCCGGGCCGGCGGGCTACGCCCCCGGTTTGAGCAGGTCCCGCATCCGGGCGATCTCGATCCCCTGCCCGGAGACGACGTCCTTGGCGGTGGCCAGCATGATCCGGTCGCCGCCCTCGCGCAGCTGGAGCCCGGCCATCGTCACCGCCGCCTCGTGATGGGTGATCATGAGGTTCAGGAAGAGGGTGTCGAAGGCCGTCCCCCTGGCCGCCCTGAGCCGGTTCATGTCCTCCAGCGGCAGGGCGTGGTCGTCATGACCGCCGTGCTCGCCCGCCGGGCGTCCGGCCGCCTTCAACCACGAGGTCATGGCCGCGATCTCCGGCCGCTGCGCCGCGGTGATCCGCTCGGCGAGCCTGCGCAGGACCGGCGAGGACGACCGGTCCGGCACCAGGGCCGCCATCTCCAGCGCCTGCCGGTGGTGCGGGATCATGCCCTCGGCGAACCTCACGTCGGCCGCGGTGACGCGCGCCTCCGACTCCCCGAGGTTCTCGCCGGGCCTCGCCGTACGGCCGGTCTCCCCCGGGCCGCCGGGGATGATCACGGGCGCGCCCGACTCGGCGACGAGCGGGGTGGACCGCTCCGATCCGGCCCCCGCGCATCCGGCGAGGACCGCTGCCATCATGATCACCGCGATACCCTGACTCGGCACACGCATCCTCCGCATAGCTTCAATAATGGGGCAAGTGGACCGACGTAATGGGGGCACCGTGCGACCGACCGTGGCATTCGTCCTGGCCGCGTTACTTCTCGTGGCAGGGTGCGGGGCGGATCCGGCCCCCTCGGCCGCGCCACCGTCCTCGGCGGCCGCGCCCACCCCGGCCACCCCGGCGGAGAGCCCGAGCGCCTCGGAGCAGGCGGCGCAGACCCCCGCTCCCGGGATCACGGGGGACGGGACGCACAGCGACAACATCACGCACCTGGCCAACGTGCCCCCCAGGGCCCCGCTCGACGGGCCCCAGTCGTGGGGCACCGACCTGGCCTTCCAGGGTGACTACGCGTTCGTCGGCAACTTCGACGGTTTCAGCGTCTTCGACATCTCCGACCCGGCGAACCCCGGGATCGCCGCCCAGGTCCTGTGCCCCGGCGAGCAGAACGACATCTCGGTGAGCGGGAACCTGCTGTTCCTGTCGATCGACTCCGCCCGGGTCGGCCCGGAGTGCGACGCCCAGCGCGGCGAGCCGGAGTCGGACGCCTGGGAGGGCATCCGGATCTTCGACATCACGGACAAGACCCATCCCGTCTTCGTCTCGGCGGTCGAGACCGACTGCGGCTCGCACACCCACACCCTCGTCCCCGGCAAGAGCCCGGACAAGGTCTACCTCTACATCTCCTCCCCCGGCCCCGAGCCCGGCACGGCGACCTGCCCGCCCCCGCACAACAAGATCTCCGTGGTCGAGGTGCCCGTCAAGGCGCCGAAGACCGCCAAGGTGGTCTCCACGCCGGCGCTCTCGGAGAAGGCCGTCGAGGGCGCCATCGGCGGCTGCCACGACCTCACGGTCTATCCGGAGAAGGACCTCGCCGCCGCCGCCTGCTTCGGCGACGGGATCCTGATGGACATCTCCGACCGGGTCAACCCCAAGGTCCTCCAGCACGTGAGCGACAAGGAGAACTTCGCCATCTGGCACTCGGCGACGTTCAACAACGACGCCACCAAGATCGTTTTCGGGGACGAGCTGGGCGGCGGCGTGAGCGCGACCTGCGACGCCAACACCCCGAAGACCAAGGGCGCCAACGCCGTGTACGACCTGAGCAAGGACCGCAGGCTCACGCTGCGCGGCTACTTCAAGATCCCGAGGGAGCAGGCGTCCGACGAGAACTGCGTCGCGCACAACGGATCGCTGCTGCCGGTGCCGGGCAAGGACATCATGGTCCAGTCGTGGTACCAGGGCGGGGTGTCCGTCTGGGACTTCACCGACGCGACCAAGCCCCGGGAGATCGGCTTCTTCGAGCGTGGCCCGGTGCAGGGCGTCGGCGGCTCCTGGTCGGCGTACTACTACAACGGCCACATCTACTCGAGTGACATCACCAAGGGCCTGGACGTGCTCCGCATCGACGACCCGCTGACCGATCCGGCGGCGAAGGTCAGGATCGAGGAGCTGAACGCGCAGACCCAGGTGTCCTACTAGATCGCCCGTCCGGTTCCCGGTTCCGGTGGGGGACTCCCCCACCGGAACCGGGAACGCGGAGCCGGGCTCAGGGATCGATGTCGGCGGCGGAGCGCTCGGCGAAGATCTGCATGGCCTTGGCGGTGATCGGGCCGGGCGCGGCGGGCAGCACGGTCTGATCGACCGCGCGGATCGGCTGGATGTCACGGGTGGTGGAGGTCAGGAACGCCTCCTCGGCCTCGTACAGGGCCGAGAGCGGGACGTCCTCCTCGATCCCCCCGCACCACTCCAGGGCGAGCGCGCGGGTGACCCCGGCCAGGCAGCCCGAGGCGAGCGTGGGGGTGAGCAGCCGCCCCTCGCGTACGACGAAGATGTTGCTGCCGGTGCCCTCGCAGAGGTTCCCCGCGAGGTTCTCGAAGATCGCCTCACCGCCGCCCCTGGCCTTGGCGTGGAAGAGGGCCTTGGCGTTGTCGCCGTAGGAGGTGCTCTTCACCCCGGCGAGCGCGCCGCGCTCGTTGCGCGGCCAGGGCACCACGGCGACGTCGGCGGTGGCCGGGAACGCCTTCTGCTCGTCGACGATCACCACGGTCGTGCAGCCCTGGTCGCCCCGGTCGGAGCCGAGCGGCCCAGGGCCGCTGGTGTAGGTGACGCGGACGCGGCCGAGCCTCCACGGCGGGGCCTCGGCCAGGCAGGCGCGGATCCCGTCGGCGATCGCCTCCACGTCGGGGTCGGGCAGGTCCATCCGCCGCGCCGAGAGCGTGAGCCGGTCGAGATGGCGGGTGAGCGCGAACGTGGCGCCGTTCACGCACTTGATGGTCTCGAACACCCCGTCACCGACCATCAGGCCGTGATCGAAGACCGAGACGACGGCCTGATCCGGAGAGATCAGTGCACCGTTGAGCCATATAGGTACGTTCATGCGACTCCTTCTGAACCTGATGTTGATGCCAGCGCGATGAGCCGGGAGGCCTTCAGCTCGGTCTCGTCCCACTCGCGTCGCGGATCGCTACCCCAGGTTATGCCCGCGCCCGTGCCGAAGCGGATCTCGCCGGAGATGAGCCAGAACGTGCGGATCCCCACGGCCAGCGACGCCCGCCCCCGGTCGGCGTCGACCCAGCCCACGGTCCCACAGTAGGGCCCGCGCGGCTCGGGTTCGAGCTCATCGATGATTCGCAGGGCCGAGGACTTCGGGGCCCCGGTGACCGAGCCGGGCGGGAAGGTCGCGGAGAACAGCTCCGGCCAGCCGTACTCCGGCGCCAGCCGCGCCCGGACCGTGGAGACCAGGTGCACGAGACCGGGGTGCTCCTCCACCTCGCACAGGGCGGGCACGCTCACCGAGCCGACCGCGGCGACCCTGCCCAGGTCGTTGCGGACGAGGTCGACGATCATCACGTTCTCCGCGTAGTCCTTCTCCAGCAGGTCCGCCGCGGTGACCCCGGTCCCCTTGATCGGCCTGGACTCGATCACGTCGCCGTCCCTGGACAGGTAGAGCTCCGGGGAGGCCGACACCACGCTCAGGCCGGGCAGGCTCACCGTGGCGGCGTAGGGGGCCGGGTTTCCCTCCGCCAGCCGCGCGGCCAGGGCCAGGGGGTCCGGCGCCCGGCCGGCGGGGAGCGGAGCGCTCAGCACCCGGCACAGGTTGGCCTGGTAGACCTCGCCCCGCTCGATGTGGGCGCGGACGCGCCGCACGCCCTCCTCGTACGCCGCCCGGTCGAGGGAGCTGTGCCACGACGACGGGTGTGGCCCGCGCCAGGGGCCGCGCGGCGCGGGCAGCGGGGCCCGGCGGACGTCGCCGAACCTGGCGCACGTCACCTTGCCCTCGTAGTCGACCACGACGGCCCACCATCCCTCGCCGTCCAGCGCGGCGAGGTCGGTGGTGAGGTCCCGGAGGCCGGTGGCCAGATAT
Organism: Streptosporangium sp. NPDC002721; assembly: GCF_042888905.1. Classification (NCBI taxonomy): domain Bacteria; kingdom Bacillati; phylum Actinomycetota; class Actinomycetes; order Streptosporangiales; family Streptosporangiaceae; genus Streptosporangium; species Streptosporangium sp. NPDC002721. Next base: position 24,626 of record NZ_JBIAQI010000032.1, on the reverse strand, counting down.
CCGGTGACATGCGCAAAAGAGTCATGCACCGCCCTATTGTCCCGCTCGCCCGGCCAGCAGCCGTACCAGGGTGCGGGCGGCGGGCAGCGGGGCGGGTGGCAGGGCCGCGTAGACGGTCCTGCGGGGGGCGAGGTCGCCGAGGGAGCGGAGCACCAGATCGGCCGGTACGGCGTAGGCGGCGATGGCGGGCACGAGCGTGACGCCGAGCCCGGCCGCGACGAACCCGAACTTGCCCGTCCACTCGCCGATCCTCACCGTGGCTCGGGGCGCGAACCCGGCGCGGGCGCAGGCCGAGGCGAGCGCGGTGGCCCGCCCCGGCGGGGGCGCCTCGATCCAGGTCTCCTCCCGCAGCTCGCGCAGGTCGACGATCTCCTCCGCCGCCAGCCGGTGGTCGCGGGGCAGCGCGACGAACAGCTCGTCGTCGGCCAGCTCGACCATCTCCACCTCCTCCGCCTCTCGGGGCAGCTCGGAGGGGTAGTCGCTGACCACCGCGACGTCCAGGCCGCCCTCGCGCATGCGGCGCAGCAGGCTCCCGCTGGGCCCCTCGATCGGGACGAGCTCGACCTCGGGGAAGTCCGCGCGGAACGCGCGCAGGGCGCCCGGCACGAGCGCGACGTTGGCGGTGGCGAACGCCCCCACCCGCAGCCGCCCCCGGTAGCCACCGTGGATCCCGGCCAGCTCCTCCTCCGCCCTGGTCAGCCGGTTCAGGACGACCCGGGCGTGGTGGTGCAGCGCCTCACCGGCGGGCGTGAGCCGCACCCCGCGCGGCAGCCGCTCGAACAGCGGCCCGCCCGCCCGGTGTTCGAGCGCGGCGATGCGGCGGGACACGGCCGACTGGGTGTAGTTGAGCCGCGCGGCGGCCGCGGTGAACGACCCGGTGCGGGCCACGGTGTCCAGCAGGCGCAGCGCCTCGACGTCGAACACATTCCTCCCTCGCATGGCTTACATGCAATCTAGTCGCTAGTGGAATGCCTCGCCGGTTCGTAACGTGGAGCGCATGATCTCCTTTCTCGGTCTGGGGCGCATGGGCGCCCCGATGGCCCGGCGGCTCGTGGCGGCCGGGTACGCGGTGACGACGTGGAACCGTACCCCTCGCGCGATCGAGGGGGCCGCCTCGGCGGCCTCGCCCGCCGAGGCCGTGGCGGGCGCGGAACTGGTCGTCACGATGCTCGCCGACCCCGCGGCGGTGCGGCGGGTGCTCGCGGACGCGGCCCCGGGGCTGCGGCCCGGGGCGGTCGTCGCGGAGATGTCGACGATCGGGCCCGAGGCGGTGGCCGGGCTGCGCGACCTGCTTCCCCCGGGGGTGGGGCTGGTCGACGCGCCGGTGCTGGGCAGCGTGGAACCGGCCGGGGACGGCACCCTGACGGTGCTGGCCGGGGGCCTGCCCGGAGACCTGGCCCGCTGCCGGAGGGTGCTGGAGGTGTTCGGCCGGGTGATCGAGGTCGGCGGCCCCGGCGCGGGCGCGGCGATGAAGCTCGCCGTCATGAGCGCGCTGGTTCCCGCCCAGGTGCTGCTCGCCGAGACCGTCGCGCACGCGGGGGCGACCGGGGTGGACACCGCGGTCCTGCTGGACGTGCTCGGCGGCACGCCCCTGGGGGCTCTCGTCGAACGGGTCCGCCCGGCCGTCGAGGGCCGCCCGTACGAGACGCGCTACGCCCTCGGCCTCGCGGCCAAGGACATGGATCTGGCCGCGCACGGGACCCGGACGCTCGCCGCCGCGGCCGGGGCCAGGCTGGCGGACGCGGTGGCGGCCGGGCTCGGCGGGGCGGACCTCACGGCGATCTTCGCGCACGTCGCCACGACCGGTCCCGCAGGGGCGGACCGGACGGGCGAGGCGGGCCGGGCGAGCGGGGCGGACCGGACGAGCGGGGCGGACCGGACGAGCGGGGCGAACCGGACGAGCGGGGCGGGCCGGACGGGCGAGGTGGGCGAAGCGAGTCGGGTGAGCGCGGTGGATCCGGCGAGCGAGGTGGGCCGGGCGGGCTCTTCGGGGCCAGTGGGGGGTCTTGGCGGGGTGAAAGGCCATGGCGGGGTGGAGAGGCTGAACCCGGCCACGGTTCCCGCCACCAACGGGCTCTACTCCCACGCCACCAGGGCCGGGGGCCTGCTGTTCGTCTCGGGGCAGGTGGCGCTGGACGGGGAGGGGAGGGTGGTCGGCGAGGGGGACATGACACGCCAGTCCGAATACGTGATGGACCTGCTGTCACGCGTCCTCGCCGACCAGGGCTGCACGTTCGACGACGTGACCCACATCCGGAGCCACCTCACCGACATGTCGCGGCTGCGCGAGTACGGGGCCGTGCGCGAGCGCTTCATCACCGGTGAACCCCCGGCCAGCACGACCGTGGAGGTCTCGCGGCTGTTCCGGCCGGGGCTGCTCATCGAGGTGGAGGTGATCGCCGCCCTCCCCGAGGGCCGGGCCCTATGACAGGGGGCCGGTGACCGTCTCGGCGGCGGCGACGACCGCGTTGGCCGCGACGAGCTGGACCACCGTCTCGATCTCCGGCGCGAGGAAGCGGTCGGGGCCGGGACCGGGGACCGACTCGCGCAGGGCGGCCACCACGGCCCCGGTCGCCGGGGCGGGGCGCAGCGGGGCGCGCAGGTCCAGGGCCCGCGCGGCGGTGAGGACCTCCACCGCGAGCACCCGGGTGAGGCCGTCCACCGAGCGGCGCAGCTTGCGCGCGGCCGACCAGCCCATGGAGACGTGGTCCTCCTGCATGGCGGAGCTCGGGATGGAGTCGACGCTCGCGGGCGCGGCCAGGCGCTTGAGCTCGGACACCACCGCCGCCTGGGTGTACTGGGCGATCATGTGGCCGGAGTCGACGCCGGGGTCGTCCGCGAGGAAGGCGGGCAGGCCGTGGCTGCGGGCCACGTCCAGCATGCGGTCGGTGCGGCGCTCGGAGATGCTCGCCATGTCGGCGACCGCGATGGCCAGGAAGTCGAGCACGTAGCCGACGGGGGCCCCGTGGAAGTTGCCGTTGGACTCCACCCGGCCGTCGGCCAGGACCACCGGGTTGTCGATCGCGGAGGCCAGTTCCCGCCCGGCGACCAGGGCGGCGTGCGCCAGGGTGTCGCGGGCGGCCCCGGCGACCTGCGGGGCGCACCTGAGGGAGTACGCGTCCTGGACGCGGGTGCAGGTGCCGTCCCGGTGGGACTCCATGATCTGCGAGCCGCCGAGCAGGGCCCTGAGGTTGGCGGCGCTGGCCGCCTGCCCGGGGTGCGGGCGCAGGGCCTGCAGGTCGGCGGCGAAGACGCGGTCGGTGCCGAGGAGCGCCTCCACGCTCATGGCCGCGCTCACGTCGGCGGTCCTGAACAGGCGGGCGAGGTCGTCCATGGCCAGGATGAGCATGCCGAGCATGCCGTCGGTGCCGTTGATGAGCGCGAGCCCCTCCTTGGCCACCAGTTCCACGGGCTCGATGCCGGCCTGCTTGAGCGCCTCCGCGGCGTCGGCCCGCTCCCCCGCGGCGTCGCGGACGACGCCCTCGCCCATGATCGTGAGGGCCACGTGGGAGAGCGGCGCGAGGTCGCCGGAGCAGCCGAGGCTTCCGTACTCGTGCACGACGGGGGTGATCCGCGCGTTGAGCAGGCTCTCCAGCACCTTGGCCGTCTTCGGGCGGACGCCGGTGTGGCCGGTGGCCAGGGTGTGCAGGCGCAGCAGCATCATCGCCCGGGTGACCTCGATCTCGACCTCGGGGCCGGACCCGGCCGCGTGGGAGCGTACGAGGGATCGTTGCAGCTGGGCGCGGAGCGAGGGGTCGATGTGGCGGGTGGCCAGGGCGCCGAACCCGGTGGAGACGCCGTAGGCGGGGGTGGGGCTCTCGGCCAGCTCGTCCACGCGGGTGCGGGCGGCCGCCATGGCGGCCACGGCGTCGTCGCCGAGGCGCACGGGGGCGCCGTGCCTGGCGACCCTGACGACCTCCTCGAAGCTCAGCGGCTCCGGCCCGATGTTCACGACCTCGTTGTCGCGCATGCTGTCAACTCTCTCGCGTAGGGTGAGTCGTGGTAACTGGTGAAACCATTGCTGGCTCCTTACATCTCAAGATACCGGTCGTATTCGGTTTGGGGAGTCGCCGGGTATTCGCTAGAGTTCTCATCGTGAGTCCGGGCCGGTCCCGGAGACACGCGGAAGTGGCTCAGTGGTAGAGCATCACCTTGCCAAGGTGAGGGTCGCGGGTTCGAATCCCGTCTTCCGCTCGGAAAAGGGGCGTCAGCCCCCCACTCGGTGGAGTGGCCGAGAGGCGAGGCAACGGCCTGCAAAGCCGTCTACACGGGTTCAAATCCCGTCTCCACCTCTGGTTTTCAGCGAGGACGATTAGCTCAGCGGGAGAGCGCTTCCCTGACACGGAAGAGGTCACAGGTTCAATCCCTGTATCGTCCACCAGATTTTCGCGGGTCAGAGCAGGGTCTCGGAGTTCTCTCCGGGGCCCTTTTCCGATCTTGGAGGGTCGCGGGAGCCCCCTCGGGCGGGCCTTTCCCGTGGGGTCGCGTTCGTCGCTCTCGCGCCTCGTGTGATCTCCGGGTCGCGCCGGAGCCGGACCCGGCCTCGCCGATCTCCCGGACGGCGGGCTAGCCGCCCGCGGCCTCCTCCTCCAGCAGGCGCAGGGCGCAGTAGTGCTGGATCTGCTTGCCCGCCTCCACCACTCCGCGCCCGGACGCCCGGTCGAACGAACCGACGCCGGCCCAGGCCATCGCGTACAGCACCGGATCGTCGGCCGCGGCCGCGGTGCGGAAGAGGCGCATGTGGAGGTTCGGCGACGCGGTCACGTCGACGGCCAGCGTGACGGCGGGGGCCAGATAGGCCTTGCCGATCTCCCGGCACGCCGCGACCGTCTCGACGCTCCCCGCCTCCACCGGGGTCAGCAGGCCGGGATCCGACGGGGGCCGGATCCGCCAGTCGCCGTCCGTCAGCCTCGGCGACCAGTTCCAGATCACGGCCAGCGTGACGACGAGAGCGCCCACGGCTCCCGGGCCCACGACCGTTCTGGACCGGGGCCCGGACTCGACGGCCACCGTACGACGGCCGGAGACCAGGCGCCGGATCCCGCTCCCCGCGGCCGCCGCCGGCATGGCCAGCAGGAGAGCCGGCCCCAGCAGCGCGACCGCGTAGCCGCGGAAGGCCACCGGGAAGGAACCCTCCTGAACGGCGCATCCGAGGGGGGCACTCCATCCGCAGGTGGCCACGGAGGAATGGAGGAGGGCGATCAGGACCATCGGCGCGCAGGCGGCCAGCAACGCGATGACCGCGTGGGCCACCGCCCGCGCCGTCCGGCCACGGCCGCCCGTGACGGCTCCGATGACCGACGCCGCCAGGACGAGGAACGACACCGCCGCCCCCAGCAGCACGTACCCGGAGAGGGTCTCGTGGGCCAGGGAGGTCTCGCGGGCCCCGGCCAGCACCGGGTGCAACCAGAGCCCGCCGGCGAGGAAGGCGGCGCAGGCCAGGACCGTCACGAACCAGGGGGGCGGGAAGGCCCCGGCCGGCACGTGCCGCGGCTCCGCCCAGAAGAGGTAGGCCGCGGCCAGCACGACGCCGAGCAACATCGGCGCCGAGCTCGTCCCGGTCCAGACCATGAACGACGTGTACGTCCAGCTCAGCTCGCTCAGGTTGATGACCCACAGGGACATGAACCAGTGGCCCAGCCAGGGCCCCACGACCAGGGCCGAGAGCGCCATCGTGATCAGGGCCCGGCGCCGGGGGGAGGCCGGGCGGGCCGCGGCGGCGCAAGCCGTGACCCAGCCGATGTGGACCCGCGTCGTCACCAGCAGGATCAGCGCCAGGGCCAGGGCGAGCCACGGATCGGGCAGCAGGACGGTCCAGGGAGAGGCCCCGGGTGCCGTCACGGTCAGCACCTGTCCCGCCAGCATGCCCCCGGTCACGCATCCCGCCGCCCGCCACGGCGCTCGTGCCGCTCCCCCCGCGACGGCCCGGCAGATCACGGCGGCCACGATGGCCCCCAGCACCACACCGAACACCAGGCCGATGGCGTTGGAGCGCATCTCGGGCGTGACCTGGGAGCCGAGCTGGTTGACGGCCTGCAGAAGAGGGCTGAACGCGATCCCCACGAGCAGCCCCGCGGCGAAGAGCTCCCCGAGGGCCAGGCGCAGCAGCAGGCGGGGGGCGCGCACCACCTTGACGCGCTCCCGCTGGAGGGGGTGGTTCGACAGCCAGGGAGACTTCGTCCTCAGTGTCCGCAACACCGCGACAGCCGACTCGGTGTCCTCGGCGGTGGCGGCCGAACGCACGTCGGCGTAGTGCTCGCGGCCGCGCAACACCGCCCTGCGGGCGAGCCACTGTACGGCGACCAGCGCCGCGACCTGAAGCGTCACGAGCAGCAGGCTCCGCGGGTCGGGCAGGGCGGTGACGACCAGGACCGGGACGACCATCGTGCCGACGAACGCCCACCACAGCGACACGGCGAGATACGTCAGGCCCACGTCCCGATTGTCGAGATGGGCGAACTCGTGGCGGAGGACCACCCGGGCCCGGTCCGGCCTGGTGGTGGCGGTCACCACGAGCTCCAAGCCGACCATCAGGCGGTAACGGCCCGGGAAGCCGTAGATCGACGCGCCCGTGCCGAGGTCGTTCTCGTCGACGAACACCCGCACCCGGCGGCCCCTTTCCGCCACGAGGGCGGCCAGGGGCGCGCCGGCGTCATGGTCGAGCTCTTCCAGCGGCCTCGGGCGCCGTCCCCACTCACGCCACCGGGGGTGCAGGAGATAGAGCAGCAGGGCGACCAGCAACGGCACCGTGGTCATCGCGAGGACGGTCAGGGTCTCGCGGGTGGTGACGCCCAGGACGCAGGAGCGGTAGCGATCGGTCAGCAGGAAGGGGTCCGTGGTCGCGGCCCCCGCGCGCGCCTCCCGGAGGCAGGAGTCCTGCCGTACGTGCTCCGAGGCCGCGCCGACGATCTGGAGCCAGAAGCCGTACAGGAGCAGGCTCAGGTGGTAGGAGCCGGCCAGCGTGGTCAGGACGAGCACGGCGAAGCGCGAGGTGACGGCGGAGGGAAGGGCGAGGACCAGGGCGCGGTCGTCGGCGCGGTCGTCGGTGGGGTCGTCGGTGGGGTCGTCGGTGGGGTCGTCGGTGGGGTCGTCGGTGGGGTTGTCGGTACGACCATCGGCTGGGGCACCGGCACGGTCGTCGGTGCCGTCGTCGGCGCGGTCGTCGGTGCGGTCGTCGGCGCGGTCGTCGGTGCGGTTGTCGTCGAGATTGTTGGTGCGATCGCGGTCGTCGGCGGGGGAGGCGAGCGGAGGGCTCACCGCTGGCCTGACAGGTAGCCGTACATGCTCTGCCGCAGTCGCAGCGCCACGTCGGGGTCCACCTTGAGGTCGAGAGCGAGACGTTCCAGTTCCTTGCCGACCGCCTCGGCCGCTTCCGGCCGCAGTACGGGCACTTCGGCCTCCCCCGCCGCCACCTGCTCGCGCTTCTTCCCGCCACGCCCGCGCCAGCGTTGCCACCACCTGCTCGCCTGCCGCTCGGTGGCGTTGGTCAGGGAGTTGGTGACCACGTCGCTGAGAATCGTGATCACAATGGGCGCGATCAGGGTCGCCGCCTCGGCCAGCCCGAACCCGAGGGCGTCGTCGCGCCCGGGACCGAGCACGCGGCGCGGGTCACGCCGTACGGCCGCCGCGACGGCCGGATACACCCTGGCCTCGTCGGGCGAGACCTCCTCGACCATCGCGCGTGCGATGTCGTCGAAGCGCCGGGATCCCTGCCGGGCGTTCGTCACGTCGCTCATCTCATCTCCTCAGGCACCCGGGAACCCCGCGGTTCGCCCCGCGGTGGAAGGCCGACATCCGCTCCTGTTTGCTGCCGTGGTCACCTGGCCTGGTCCACGGGACCGTTCCACCTACGGCGTGCAGCCCGGCCCTGATCTCGTCCGCGTCGCCCTCCTCCACGTCGAGGAGCCCGTCCTCGACGGCGCCCTGGAGCGCCGCTCCCGCCAGGCAGTCGGCCTGCAGCTCGGCGGCGACCGCGACGTGACGGCCGGGCATACGGGCCTGCACGGCGTGGCCCCATTCGTGGGCGATGATCAGGTAGACCCACGCGTCGCCCTGTCGGTACCCGGCCCGCATGAGATCGACGTCCCAGGTGATGAAGTCGGCGGGGAACGGGCAGTAGACGGCGTCGTCGTCGGGGATGCGCCACCCCTGACATGTTGGAGCTCCAGGACGGCCGAAGTCGTAGCCGCCGAGAATCCGCGGCGGGAAATAGCGGCCGGGAAAGAACTCCGACCAATGGGACTTCCAGTAAGAATTCACAACGAATACGGCGCTACGGATGTCCTGGTTGATGTCATCCGCCGCGGCGGCGGGTGCCGGCACCCCCACCGCGACCGCGACGGTTACCGCGGCGACAACCGCCCGTAGCGAAGGTAAGGCCATTCGCCTTCCCCCCTCTTATAGTTGCCATCAACGTACAAGAAATCCAGCAAGAGGTGGAGATGTGCGCACAATATCCACGGCCGGGAAAGCGCGAAAAGCACTCACCCTGATCGGGTTTTCGGCCGTTGCGACTATGGTCTTCATCGGAGCGGCCAGATTCGTGTACGAAAAGGCTTCGGACGCCATCCCGCCCGCCGGAGTTTCACCCAGCCGTCTCACAGTCGTCAGGCCCGCCGGATACGCCGCCATCTCGCCGGACCAGCTGGCCCCTTACACTCGGGCGGGCATCGTCACCTGGCAGGCCGGCGCCTTCCTGCGCGCGCAGCCGGACGCCTTCGCCAGGGCACAGGACGCGTACGAGCTGGCGCTGACCGGCGTCCTCAAGCGGTCACGGCCCGGCGGCCCGGAAACCGTCGCGGCCCAGGTGCTCGCGGACGCCCAGGCGAACATCTTCCTCGGCGGCGACCCGGCGTGGGGGCGCGGCACCGGCCGGGAGCTGCGACTGGGCGGGCTGCCCGCCTATCGGATGGACGCCACGGGCTCCTACCGGGACGCCCGGAAGCGGGGCTACCACTTCACGTCCCTGAGGGTGACGGTGGTCGCGGTCGACACCGGCGAGGCGAGGATGCCCGTCGCGGTGTTCGGCACTTTCGACAACCTCGACCCTCGGGCGACGGAGACGATGATCGAGTCGATACGCGCGCGATGAATCCGCGCCCGCCCGCGGGTGAGCACGGGTTCCGGTGCGCGGGCCATGCGGAACCTCTGACGGCGTACGCGTCTCCTTGTCGGGTGTGAGGTGCCCGCATCTCGGGAGCCGGCATGTCCAGGACGTGTTCGTGCCGCATCGGCCATGCCGACCCGAACGACACCGGCCGCTCGTCGGTGTCGCACTCCGCCTTCGGCCCTGGGGAGCGACGCCGGAGAACGAGTGCCGTCCGGGAGTTCGAGCCCGCGGGAAACGTCCTTCGATCGTGACACCGCCGGAAGAATTGATCTTATTGGGAACGCGGCCTCTTTCCCGCCCGAGGGGAGCCACGGGAACGGTTCCGGGGCCGAGGCCTTTCTGCTCTCCGAGCCTTCAGGTCAGACGGGAGGCTCGCCGACGGATCGGAGCGGCCCGGCTGTTTGTTTGACACGGAAGAGGCGGCGAATTCCACTCCGCATTGTCCACCCCGTATTGACCGGCGGAGAAGCGTCCGGGGTTCCGTCGGAAATCCTTTCGAAGGTCATTTCCACGCGCCGGCCGCGGCTCGCAACGAAGCCTTCGGGGTGCCGTCCGGAGTGACGCTCCGGGCCGGTCAGGGGGCGCGCGTGCGGGCTCGCGGCCTCGGCGCTCGGGCGGCGGTCCGGCAGCCGGGCGGCAGCGTGGCCTAGAGTGACGTTCCAGACACATGAGGTCATGACTCGGGGCCGGCCGGGGCTCCGGCACTCGGTGGCACGGAGGGCTGGATCAGGGGGCACAGCGATGGACGACGGTCCCATTCTCGTCACCGGTGCCGGTGGGGCCATCGGGGGTGTCGGCCGCGGCGTGGTCGGGCTGCTGCGCGGGCGCGGCCTGCCCGTACGGGCGATGGCGCACCGCGACGACGAGCGCGCGGACGCGCTGCGCGCCCTCGGGGCCCAGGTGGTGATCGGCGACCTCACCCGGCCCGGCGACGTGGCGGGCGCCCTCGGCGGCTGTTCCAGGATGTTCTTCAGCATGAGCGTGTCACCGTCGTACCTGGAGGCCGCCGCGACCGTCGCGACGGTGGCCCGCGCGGTGGGCGCCCTGGAGGCGCTGGTCGGCATCTCGCAGATGACCGTGTCCCAGATGAACGCGCTGAGCACCGAGGAGTCCCACCAGCAGCGGCTGCACTGGCTCTCGGAGCAGGTGCTCGACTGGTCGGGGCTTCCGGTCGTGCACGTCCGGCCCACCTCCTTCCTGGAGAACCCGATGTTCACGACGCTGGCCGAGCGTTCCATCGCCGACAGCGGGACCATCCGGCTCCCCTTCGGCACCGGCCGCACGTCACCGGTCGCGGCCGGCGACGTCGCGGCCGTCGTCGCCACGATCCTGGAGGACCCGCGACCGCACATCGGGCGCGTGTACGAGCTGACCGGGCCCCGGTCCCAGGAGATGACCGGCGTCGCCGAGGAGTACTCCCGGGCGCTGGGAAGGAAGATCACCTACGTGGACGTGCCGCTCGACGTCTGGGTCGAGGAGGTTCTCCGGCCCGCGGAGCTCCCGGCTCACACCGAGGAGCACATCGTCACCATGGCGCGCCTGCACCGCCTGAACCGTTACGACCGGGCGACCGGGGACGTCGAGGCGGTCACGGGACGGCCCGCGACGACGGTGGAGGAGTTCGTCGCGGAACGGGCCGCCGACTTCACCCGGTGAACGTTCTCGCCGTTCGGGACTGTCAGGTGGACGGCCGGCCGACGGCTCCGTCCGGTGAACGTTCTCACCGTTTAGGGCTGTCAGGTGGGCGACCGACTGACGGCTCCGTCCGGTGAACGTTCTCGCCGTTCGAGGCTGTCAGGTGGGCGACCGGCCGACGGCTCCACCGGACTGTCCGGCGTCCCCGGAACGGGGTGTGATCAGGCCCGACTCGTAGGCGAGGACGACGAGCTGGGCGCGGTCGCGGGCGCCGGTCTTGATCATGGCGCGGCTGACGTGGGTCTTGGCGGTGAACGGGCTGATCACCATGTGCGCGGCGATCTCGTCGTTGCTGAGCCCCCGGGCGACCAGGGCCACGACCTCCCGTTCGCGCCTGGTGAGGACCTTCAGCGCGTCGTCGGTGTTCACCCCGGGGGGCCTGGAGACGTACTGGTCGATCAGCTTACGGGTGATCGCGGGCGAGAGCAGGGCGTCCCCCCGCGCGGCCACCCGGACGCCGTGCAGCAGGTCCTCGGGCTCGGTGTCCTTGACCAGGAACCCGGCCGCGCCCGCGCGCAGGGCGTCGAAGACGTACTCGTCGAGCCCGTAGTTGGTCAGGATCACGACGCGCACCCCGGCCAGGGCCGGGTCGGCGGCGATCCGCCGGGTCGCCTCGATGCCGTCGAGCACGGGCATCTGGATGTCGAGGAGCACGACGTCGGGGACGTGCCGGGCGGCCAGCGCGACGCCCCGCAGCCCGTCGGCCGCCTCGGCCACCACCTCGATGTCGTCCTCGGCGTCGAGCAGGGCGCGGAACCCCGCGCGGATGAGCGCCTGGTCGTCGACGAGCAGCATGCGGATCACAGTGCGCCCTCCGGCAGGATCACGGGGCGCCCTCCGGCAGGAGCCCGGCGCGCGTCACGCGGGACCGTCCACGGGGAGCTCGGCGCGGACCCGGAAACCGCCCTCGGAGCGGGGGCCGGCGCGCAGCCGCCCGCCGAGCGCGGTGACCCGCTCGCGCATGCCGCTCAGCCCGACCCCGGGCACCGGGTCGGCACCGGGCACCGCCCTGCCGTCGTCGTCGACCTGCACGGTCAGCTCCTCCGCGCCGTAGGTGATGCGCACCGACGCCACCGCGGGACCGGCGTGCCTGGCGGCGTTGGTGAGCGCCTCCTGGACGATGCGGTACGCGGTGCGGTCGACGTCCGCCGAGAGGGCCCGCCGCTCGCCGTCCACGACCACGGTCGCGGGCAGGCCCGTCGCCCGCGACCGTTCGACCAGCTCGGCGATGCGGTCGAGCCCGCTGCCGGGCGGCTCGTCGTCGCGCAGCACCTCCAGGGTGGCGCGCAGTTCCCGCATGGCCTCCCCGCTGGCCTCCTGGATGGCGAGCAGCGGTCCGGGCACCTCCTCACCCCGTTTGCGGGCGAGGTGGACCGCGACCCCGGCCTGCACCTTGATCACGGAGATGCTGTGGGTGAGCGAGTCGTGCAGTTCCCTGGCGATCCGCAGCCGTTCCTCGTCCGCGCGGCGGCGGGCCGTCTCCTCGCGGGTGCGTTCCGCCTCGGCGGCGCGCTCCTCGGCCCGTCTCACGTCGTCCCGGCGGTGGCGGGAGACCACGCCCATGACGCCCGCGGCGACGAACCAGCCGACCAGCAGCCCGGTGGAGTCCCGCGAGAACCCCCCGGCTCCCGGCGACAAGCCGATCACCAGGTCGCCGCCCAGGACCACGGCGGCCGCGGCCACCGCGGCGGCGCGTCGGCCCGCCAGGACCGCGGTGTAGACGGCCACCAGCACCGGGAAGGCCGCCGGGGGGCCGGTACCGGCCCGCGCGGAGTAGGCCAGCATGAATCCCGCGGTGACCAGCGCGACCACGGCCGGGAAGCGGCGCCGGGCCGCGAGCGGCAGGGTGCCGGCGAGCAGCAGGGCGTACTCGACCGGCCCGTGCGGAGCGCCCTGCGCGGGCCCGGCGAGCGTGCCGAGCACCAGCAGCAGGGCGATCCCCCCGGCGAGCGCCGCGTCCGGCACCTGCCCGCGACCGCCCCACGCGCGCAACCCACCGCCCCGGGCACGCGTCTCACCGTCCCGGGCAGGCGTCCCATCGCCCCACGCGCGCAACCCACTACCCCGGGCACGCGTCTCACCGTCCCGGGCGGGCGCCCCACCGCCCCGCGCACGCAACCCATCGCCCCACGCAAGCGCCCCACCGCCCCGGGCGTGTAACCGGTCGCGCCACCCGTACGCGAGCCCCCGCCACCCGCGCGCCCGGTCGTGCCACCCGTGCGCGGGCCCCCGCCGTCCGCGCACGGGATCGCGCCGTTCGCGCATGCGACTCATGCTCGAACAGTAGACCGGGCGCCGCCGCCCCCGCCTCCTCCGCGGAGAGGGACCGGGGCTACTCCCGGTGGAGTAGCCCCGGGGTCGCTACGCCTCCGGTGCCGGGCCCGGGAGCATCCGCCGGTGCGACGCCCGGGAACGGGCGGGTCGGCGACCATCGGCTCAGCGGATCGGCCGGTGTCGGCGGCCTGGACGGTCGCGCGGGGATCACCTCGATCCGGGCGCCGCCGGGACCGGGGGCGGCGACGTTCCGACCACTCACCACGATGGGAACGACGGCAGATGGCGAACACCTTCCGATACGTGACCCCTGTCACGCCCGAGGCCGCGACCGGCCTGATCGCCGATGTCTACGGCCAGGCGGCCACCGACTTCGGCCTCGCGAGGATGCCGGTCCTCATGACGCTCTCCCCCGTGCCCGACCTGCTCGCCGCGACCTGGGCGCTGCTGCGCGAGTCGCTCGTGGCCGGACCCGCCTCCAGGACGGGCAGGGAGGTGGTCGCGCTCGGCGTGTCCCTGGCCAACCGGTGCCCGTACTGCGTGGCCGCGCACACCACCCTGCTGCACGCCACGGGAGACCACCGGCTGGCCGAGGAGATCGCGCGCGGCGGCACGCCCGCCGACCCCGGGCACGCCGCGCTGCTCGGCTGGGCCACGGCCACCCGCACACCGGCCACCGCCTCCCGCGCGCCGGGGGCGGCGCGTGCGCCGGTGCCGCCGTTCCCGGTGGAGCACACCGCCGAGTACGTCGGCACCGCCCTGGCCTTCCACTTCGTCAACCGCGTCGCCTCGGCCCTGCTGACCGACAGCATGCTGCCCGGCAGGCTGCAGGACTCCCGGCTGGTCCGCAGCCTGGGCGGCAGGGTACTGGCCCGCACCGTACGCGTGCGGCGGGCGGCCGGTGAGAGCCTCCCCCTGCTGGCGGAGCCCGCCGCGACACCGGAGCCCGCCTGGGCGGGGGGCACGCCCGTGGGCACCGCCTTCGCCGCGCTGCGGGAGGCGGCGGGCGCGGGCCGGGCGCTGCTGGGCGAGCGGGCCCGCGCGACCGTGGTGGAGACCGTCGGCGAGTGGGACGGCGAGCATCCCGCGATGGGCGGCGGGTGGCTGGACGGGCCGTCGGCGGATCTGCCCGGCGCCGACCGGCCGGGGGCGCGGCTCGCCCTGCTCGCCGCGCTGGCGCCGTACCGCGTCACCGACGCCGACGTCGCGGCCTGGCGTGCCGGTCATCCGGACGACGCGGACCTGGTACGGCTGGTCGCGTACGGCGCGATCATCGCCGTCGAGGGCGTCGAGGCGTCGATCCGCCGCGATCTGCCCGCGCCTGCCGGAGAAGGATCACGGCGAGGAGAGCCGTCGGCGCCCTGACGGAGGTCCCGAGGAGGGCGGCCGCGGGGCCCGGATCGGCGCGAGGGTGGGGCGAACGGTTCGGGTTCAGCCTGCGGCGCCCTCTCGGCGGTCCGGCCGTCCTGACGGAGGGGGACGTAGCCGGTGGAAGGCCGGGCGGGAGAGATCGGGAAGGTGATGGCCTCCGGTGGTCATGGGCGAGGTGCGGGCCGCGCCGTCGGAGGTGAAGGCGACCGGCTCCTCCGGGGCGGTTACGACGTCCCGGGCATCCGGAGCGTCACAGATATTCCGGGCTTCTCGGGCGCATCAGATGTCTAGAACATTCTGGGCTTCTCGGGTGGCGCCGGAGAGGGAGGGAACCGCCACGACCGCGACGGCCGTGATCACGAGACCCCGGCCCACCAGCCAGCGGCCGGAGAACTCCTCCAGCTCGACACCGTCACCCAGCCTCGGCCCCTCGGCCAGCAGCCGGGCGCGGAACCCGCACCGGGCCGGATCGAAGCTGATCGACGCCTCCTTGAAGTCGAGGCGTGGTTCCCGCAGCGGGTCCAGCGGGAACCACGCCTTGTAGACGGACTCCTTGGCGCTGAACAGCAGCCGGTCCCATCTCACCGACGGGTCGCGCCGCAGCAGGTCCGTCACCCGGCCCAGCTCCTCGTCGACCGTGATGACCTCCAGGACGCCGGAGGGCAGCGGCTTGTTCGGCTCGGCGTCGATGCCCAGGGTCGTGACGTCACCGGACCGGGCGACGGCGGCGGCACGGTATCCGGGGCAGTGGGTGATGCTGCCGACGACACCCGGGGGCCAGACCGGCGCGCCCTTCATGCCCGGCAGCACGGGCACCGGTGGGTACCCCAGACGGCTCAGGGCGTCGCGGGCGCACCAGCGCCCCGTGGTGAACTCGCGACGGCGCTTCTCCGTCGACCTGCTGATCACCGCCTCCTCCTCGAGGAACAGGGCACACGGCCGCGAGTCGTCGAACACCTCCGACGACCTGGCCTCCCCGGGCAGCAGACCCTCGATCATGAGACGCGTTCGGGGGTCGGCAGGATCGACCTGGCCGGACGGGGTGTCCCGCCCCGCCGGCGCCACTCCCGTGGGTGTCCCAACGAAACCTCCTCGAGGCGAACCCCGTCGTACCGGGTCGTGCGTGGTGTGTGCGGGTGGCCGTGCACGACCGTGGCCGGCCGCCGCCTCAGGTGCCGGTCGGCGGTCAGCCGGTCCTCGCCGGATCCGGGCCGGAGACCCTCGACGGACCTTCGGCTCCCGGCGCGGACGACATGCGGGTCGCTCACCTCGAGCGGATCTCGTGTCCTCATGACGTGGCCGGCTCCCGCACGGTTCTGAACGGTTCCGAACGATGATGACATCACGACAGGCCGAGTTCGTTGTCGAGCATTTCGAACATCTCGCTGTCCGTGGCCGAATCGATGTCGAACTCGGTGTCGCCGGAATCGCCCAGGAGTGCCGCCCATTTGGCCCGCAGGATGTCCAGGCGCGCGGCGACCTGCCTGTGCGCGTCGGGATCGACGGTCATCTCGGTGAAGACCTTCTCCAGCTTCGCGAGCTCGTTCAGGAGCGTCGCGGACCCCGTCCGCCCGGCCAGGCCGAGCCGGTCGAGCAGGTGGCCGGCCAGGGCGAGCGGTGTGGGATGGTCGAACACCAGGCTGACCGGCAGGCGCAGCCCGGTGGCGTCGGCCAGCCGGTTGCGCAGCTCGACGGCGGTGAGCGAGTCGAAGCCCAGCTCCCTGAAGGCCCGGTCCGGTTCGACGGAGTCGGTCCGGGCGTGCCCGAGCACGGCCGCCACCTGGCCGCGTACGAGATCCAGGAGTGTGTCGGCGCGCTCGTCGGCGCCGAGAGCGGTCAGGCGGCGCAGCAGGGTGTCCGGCTCCTCGCGCCCGCTCGCGGCCGTCCGGCGCCTGCCGGGCGCCAGCCCCCTCAGCAGCGGCGGGACCTCCTCGCGCTCCCGCAGGGCCGGCAGGTCGAACCTGACCGGCACCAGCACCGGGCTGTCGACGGCGCCCGCCGCGTCGAACAGCCCCAGCCCCTGCTCCACCGACAGCGGGCGGATGCCCACGCGCGCCATCCGCCGCCGGTCGGTGTCGGCGAGCCCGCCGGTCATGCCACCGGTCGTCACGCCGTCCTGCGCCCAGGGCCCCCAGGCCAGCGACATCGCGGCCAGCCCGGCGGCCCGCCGGTGGTGGGCCAGGCCGTCGAGGAAGGCGTTGGCCGCGGCGTAGTTGCCCTGTCCCGCGCCGCCCGCCACACCGGCCACCGACGAGAAGAGCACGAACGCGGCGAGATCCGCGCCCCGGGTGAGCTCGTGCAGGTGCCAGGCGGCCCCCGCCTTGGGCCACAGCACGGTGTCCAGCCGCTCAGGGCTCAGGGAGGGAATCGTCGCGTCGTCCAGCACCCCCGCCGCGTGGACGACCGCGGTCAGCGGATGCCCGGCGGGTACGGTGGCCAGCAGGTCCGCGAGCGCGTCCCGGTCGGACACGTCGCACGCGGCGACGGTGACCTCGGCACCGCGGGCGGTCAGCTCGGCCCGCAGCTCGGGGGCGCCGGGCGCCTCCAACCCCCGGCGGCCGGCCAGCAACAGCCGCCGCACCCCGTGCTCGCCCACCAGGTGCCGCGCCACCTCGGCACCGAGGCCGCCCGTGCCGCCGGTGATCAGCACCGTGCCCTCGGGGTCCCAGCGCCGTACGCCGTCCTCGCCTGTCACCGGTACCGGTGTCGGTACCGGTGTCGCCGTCGGTGCGGGGGTCGGTGCGGGGGTCGGTGTCGGTGTCGGTGCGGGCGCCGGTGCCAGGCGTGCCGCTCTCAGTGCCCCGTCGCGCACCGCCACCTGCGGCTCGCCGCTGGCCAGAACGGCCGACAGCAGCGCCCCGGAAGGATCGAGCGGCTCGTCGAGATCGACGAGCACGAACCGGCCGGGGTTCTCCGCCTGCGCGGCACGGACCAGCCCCCACACGGCGGCGCCCGGCAGGTCGGTCACCCGGTCGCCGTCCTGAGCCATGACCGCGCCACACGTCATCACGACGAGGGTGGTGTCGCCGAACCGTTCCTCCGCGAGCCAGCGCTGCAGGAGGTCCAGAACGCGGGCGGTGGACGCGCGCGTCGCGGCGATGACGTCCAGGGAGTCGTCGGCGAGGAACGGGCCTGCGGCCGCGGCACGCGGCGCGCCGTCCCGTGACCCGCCGTCCCGCAGCGCGTCCAGGGTGGTGAGATTCCCGGCCGGCACCGTCACCGGGAGGGGAAGGCCCTCGGCCGGTGGCGTCACGTCCGGGAGAGCGAGATCCCCGGCCCGAGGTGTCGCGTCCGGGAGAGCGAGATCCCCGGCCCGAGGTGTCGCGTCCGGGAGGGTGAGATCCCCGGTCGGCGGTGTCGCGTCCAGCATCACCACGTCCGGTTCCTCGGCGGCGGGCGGCGCCTCGGGCAGGGGCGTCCACTCCAGCTGGAACAGCCCGTCCCCCGCCGCCCGGCGCCCGCCGACGACCGGGCCGAGGACCGAGCCGACGACCGGGCCGCCGGGCGCCGCCGGGCGCGACACCAGCGACTCGGCGGTGAGCACGGGCGCCCCCGCCGCGTCCACCGCGGTCACCGACACCGTGTCCTCGCCGGTCCTGGTCACGCGCACGCGCAGCGTCGTCGCACCAACGGCGTGCAGGTGCACCCCGCCCCACGCGAACGGCAGGCGTCCCGCCTCGGGTTCGGCCGACTCCAGGAACGGCACCGCGTGCGCGGCGGCGTCCAGCAGCGCCGGGTGCACGCCGTACGCGCCGGCGTCACCGGCCCCCTCCGGCAGGACGACCTCCGCGAACACCTCGTCGCCCCGCCGCCAGGCCGCGCGCAGCCCCCGGAAGAGGGGACCGTACACGAACCCGCCCTCGGCGAACCGGTCGTAGAGGCCGTCCAGCTCGACGGCGGAGACTCCCGCGGGCGGCCACACCTCGGTGTCGAAGTCCTCGGCCCGGTCCGCGGCCTCGCGGCCCCCGCCGCGGAGCACCCCGGCCGCGTGCTGGGTCCAGGGTTCGTCGTCGGCGGCTCCGGCCGGCCGCGCGTGGACGCCGAACTCGCGATGCCCCGACGCGTCGGGCGCGCCCGCCGACACCTGCACGTCCATCGCGTCCTGCTCGCCGAACGCGAGCGGGACGGCCATGGTGAGCTCCTCCACCCGGTCGCAGCCGACCTGGTCTCCGGCCCGGATGGCGAGTTCCAGCAGTCCCGAGCCGGGGAAGACCACCATCCCGCCGACGGCGTGGTCGGCGAGCCAGGGGTGCGACCTCGGCGAGAGGCGGCCGGTGAGCACCACCCCGTCCGACCCGGCCAGCCGTACCGTGGCCCCCAGCAGCGGATGCGCCGCCGCCGCGAGCCCGAGGTCCCGGACGTCCCCGGCCCGCCGCCCGCTCGGCCAGAACCACTGGTGCCGGAAGGCGTACGTCGGCAGGTCCACCCGGCGGGCGCCGCCGAACGCGGTCGCGAACACGGCCGTCCAGTCCGCCGCGACACCGTGCGCGTGCAACGTCGCCACCGCGGTCATGACCGTGTCCGGCTCGTCGCGGTCGCCGCGCAGCGCCGGGACCAGCACCGTGCCCTCTTCCGAGAGGGTCTCCCCGGCCATCGCGGTCAGCACCCCGTCGGGGCCCAGTTCGAGGTACGCGGTGACCCCGCACCGGCGCAGCGTCCCCACGCCGTCGGCGAACCTGACACCGCGCCGTACCTGCTCCACCCAGTAGTCCGGCGAGCACAGTTCCTCGGCCGACGCGGGCTCGCCGGTCACGGTCGAGACCACCGGGATCCGCGGTGCCGCGAACTCCAGGCCCTCGGCCACCTTCCGGAACTCCGCCAGCATCGGTTCCATCAGCGGCGAGTGGAACGCGTGGCTCACCCTCAGCCGCTTCGTCCTGCGCCCTTCCGCCTCCAGCCGGGCGGAGATCCGGACGACCGCCTCCTCCGCACCGGCGATCACCACCGAGGCGGGGCCGTTCACCGCGGCGACGGACACCTCGTCCTCGCACCCGGCGAGGAGCGGCAGCACCTCCCGCTCGGGGGCCTGTACGGCGACCATCGCGCCGCCCTCCGGCAGCGCCTGCATCAGCCGGGCGCGCGCCGCCACCAGCCGGCACGCGTCCTGGAGCGACAGCACGCCCGCCACGTGCGCGGCCGTGATCTCTCCGATCGAGTGCCCCGCCAGGAAGTCCGGCCTGACGCCCCAGGACTCCACCAGCCGGAACAGCGCCACCTCCAGCGCGAACAGCGCCGGCTGGGTGTATCCGGTCCGGTCCAGCAGGCCGGTGTCGCCGAACGTCACCTCGCGCAGCGGGCGGTCCAGCTCGGGATCCAGGTGGGCCAGCACGGCGTCGAAGGCGTCGGCGAAGACCGGGAACCGCTCGTACAGCCCCTTCCCCATCCCGGCCCGCTGGGCACCCTGCCCGGTGAACAGCAGCGCGAGCCTGCCCGGCCGCGCGCCACGTCCCCGGACCACTCCCGGCCCCGGACGCCCGTCCGCCACCGCCGCCAGGCCCGCCAGCGCCCCGTCACGGTCGCCCGCCAGGACCACCGCCCGGTGCTCGAACGCCGAACGGCCCGTCGCCAGTGAGAAGCCGACGTCCGCGAGGGAGACGTCCGGATCGTCCTGGACCCGCGACAGCAGGCGTGCCGCCTGCGCCCGCAGCGCGTCCCCCGTCTTTCCCGACACGAGGATCGGGACCGGGACCGGGGCGGCGCCTGGTTCCGGGCCGGTCCTTCCTTCCGGCGAGCTGTCCCGCGACCCGGCCGGCGCGGCCGCGGCCGGTGGTGCCTGCTCCAGGATCACGTGCGCGTTGGTACCGCTGATGCCGAACGACGACACCCCGGCCCGCCTCGGCCATCCGAGCCCCGGCCAGGGGCGGTGCGCGGTCAGCAGTTCCACCGCGCCCTGCTCCCAGTCCACGTGCGACGAGGGCGCGTCCACGTGCAGCGTGCCCGGCAGCACTCCGTGCCGCATCGCCATGACCATCTTGATCACACCGGCGACGCCCGCCGCCGCCTGGGTGTGCCCGATGTTCGACTTGATCGACCCGAGCAGCAGCGGCCGGTCCTGCGGGCGATCCTGGCCGTACGTCGCCAGCAGGGCCTGCGCCTCGATCGGGTCGCCCAGGCTCGTCCCGGTCCCGTGGCCCTCCACCGCGTCGATGTCCGACGCCGACAGCCCCGCCCCGGCCAGGGCCTGGCGGATCACCCGCTGCTGTGAGGGGCCGTTCGGCGCGGTGAGCCCGTTGGAGGCACCGTCCTGGTTCACCGCGGACCCGCGTACGACGGCCAGCACCTGGTGGCCGTTGCGGCGCGCGTCGGACAGGCGTTCCAGCACCAGCGTCCCGACGCCCTCGGACCAGCCGACCCCGTCGGCGGCCTCGGAGAAGGATTTGCACCGGCCGTCGGCGGCCAGCCCGCCCTGGGCGCTGAAGTCGATGAACGCCCCCGGGGTCGCCATCACGGTCACCCCGCCGACCAACGCCAGCGAGCACTCACCGCCGCGCAGCGCCTGCGCCGCGAGGTGCAACGCCACCAGCGAGGAGGAGCACGCGGTGTCCACCGTCATCGCCGGCCCCTCCAGGCCGAGGACGTAGGACAGCCGCCCGGACAGCACGCTGCCCGCCGTGCCGGTGCCCATGAAGCTCACCACGTCCGGGGGGAAGTCGGCGCTCGTCGCGTAGTCGTGGTACATCACCCCGGCGAACACTCCCGTGTGGCTGCCGCGCAGCGAGAGCGGGTCGATCCCGGCCCGCTCGACCGCCTCCCAGGACACCTCAAGAAGGAGCCGCTGCTGGGGGTCCATCGCCAGCGCCTCACGGGGCGAGATGCCGAAGAAGCCGGGGTCGAACCGCCCCGCGTCGTGCAGGAAGCCGCCCTCGCGGACGTAGCTGGTCCCCCGGCGCTCGCGGTCGGGGTCGTACAGCGACTCCAGGTCCCAGCCGCGAGAGGTCGGGAACGCCGAGATCGCGTCCCCGCCCTCCGTGACCAGCCGCCACAGCTCCTCGGGGGAGGTCACCCCTCCCGGGTACCGGCACGCCATCGACACGATCACCACGGGATCGTCGCCGACCGGCGTGACCGGTCGCGCGACCGCCCGCCCACCGGCCGGGCCGCCTGCCGGGCCGCCTCCCGGGCCGCCTCCCGGGGCGCCGAGTTCGCCCGGCAGCTCGGCCAGGAGGAACTCCGTCAGCGCCGTGACGTTCGGGTAGTCGAACACCATCGTCGCGGGCAGTCGCAGCCCGGTGTCCGCGGCCAGCCGGTTGCGCACCTCGACGGCCGTCAGCGAGTCGAAGCCCATGCTCTGGAAGCTGCTCAGCGGCTCGATCGCGTCGCCGTCCGCATGGCCCAGCGCCAGCGCCACCTGGTTCCTGACCAGTTCCAGCAGGACGGCCATCCGCTCGCCCGCCCCGAGCGGCGCGAGGCGATCGACGAGCGTGGTCGCCGCCGCGGTCGTGGCCTGGCGGCGGGCCGACGGCCGGATCAGCCCTCGGAGCAGGAAGGGGACGTCCTTGCCGGTACGGAACGCCGCCAGGTCCAGGCGTGCGGGCAGCAGGGCCGGGTTGTGGCCGGTGATCGTCGTGTGGCCCGTGACCGATGTGCGGCCCATGATCGTCGTGTTGCCCGTGGCCGTCGGATCGCCCGTGATCGGCGTGCGGCCCGTGACCGCCACGTCGCTCGTGACCGTCGCGTCGCCCGTGACCGTTACGTCGAACAGCGCCAGGCCGTGATCCGGGGACAGCGGGAGCATCCCGCGCCTGGCGATCCTGCCCATCCCGGCCTCGCTCAGGGCACCGGTCATGCCGCTCGCCTGGTCCCACGGGCCCCAGGCCAGCGATACCGCCGGGAGCCCCTCGTCCCGGCGGTGCCCGGCGAGCGCGTCCAGGAAGGCGTTCGCCGCCGCGTAGTTGGCCTGCCCGGCCGTCCCGAACGTCCCCGCCACCGAGGAGAACAGGACGAATCCGGCCAGGTTCTGGTCCCGGGTCAGCTCGTGGAGATGCCAGGCAGCGTCCACCTTGGGGCGGAACACCTTCTCCAGGCTTTGCGACGTCAGCGTGGCGACCGTACCGTCGTCCAGTACGCCCGCCGCGTGCACCACCGCGGTCAGCGGGTGCTCGGCCGCCATCCCGGCCAGCAGGCCGGCGACGGCGTCACGGTCCGCCAGGTCGCACGCCACGACGGACGTCCGGGCGCCGAGTCCGGTGAGCTCCGCCACCAGCTCGTCGACGCCCTCCGCCCGGTCGCCGCGACGGCTCGCCAGCGTCAGGTGCCGGATACCGTGCTCGGTCACCAGGTGGCGGGCCAGCATGCCGCCCAGGCCGCCGGTTCCGCCGGTGATCAGCACCGTACCCTCGGGATCCCAGGCCAGGTCCCCCGGTACGGCGGGCGGGAAGACGCGGGCCAGCCGACCGGCCAGCACGGCGCCGTCCCGGATCACCAGCTGCGGCTCGGCCGCGGCCAGGGCCGACGGCAGGGCGGCGATCGACGTCGCGGGCACCTCTCTCAGGGCACGGCCGTCGCCTTCGCGGAGGGTGTCGCTTTCTTTAGAGCCCTCGTTTTCGTGGGGGTTCTTGTTCTCGCGGGGCTTCTTGGTTCCGTGGAGGTCGTCGCTTTCGTGGAGGTCGAGGTCGATCAGCGCGAACCGGCCGGGATGCTCCGCCTCGGCGGCACGCACCAGCCCCCACACCGTCGCCGCCGCCACGTCGCCGCCGTCCGCCGCGCCCCGGGTGAGGAAAACCAGCCGCGAACCGGCGAACCGCTCGTCCGCGAGCCAGGAGCGCACCAGGTCCAGTACGGACGACGCCAGGCTGAGGGCGACCGCCGGGACCTGGCCGCCGAAGCGCCCTGACAGCGAGACCTCGTCGCTCGGCTCCCCGGCCGGTGGGACCTCGTCACCCGCGTACCCGGTCATCGGGATCTTGTGACCGGAGAGCCCGGTCACCGGGACCAGCACCGTGCCCGGTACGGGAGCGTCGCCGTCGTACGCCTCTCCCAGCGACCGCAGGTCGGTACCGGTCCTGATGGGACCGCCCATCGTGGCGGCGAGGGCCTCGGCGAGCCCCCACTCGTCCGGGCCGACCATCGCCAGAGCGCTCGGAGACACCGAGGAGACCGAGGATGCCGGGGATGCCAGCGGGACCCAGTCCAGCCGGAACAGGGAATCCCTTCCGATCGCTCGCGGACCGGCGGCCTGACCGTCAGAAAGGAGGCGCAGGGTCAGCGACCTGATCGAGGCCACCGGCCCGTCCACGCCGGCGATCGCGATCGACATCGTGTCGGGCCCGGCCCACGACAACCGCACCCGGACCGCCGACGCCCCCGCCGCGTGCAGGGACACGCCCTCCCACGCGAAGGGCACCTTACGCCGGGCGTCCTCGCTCCGGTCGAGGAGCAGGCACAGGTGCAGCACCGCGTCCAGCAGCGCCGGGTGCACACCGAACGCCTCCGCCTCGGCCGCTTCCTGCTCGGGCAGACTGATTTCGGCGTACATCTCCGAGTCGCCTCGCCAGGCCGCGGTCAGGCCGCGGAACGCCGGTCCGTAGTCGAAGCCGTCCGCCGCCCGCTCCTCGTAGAAGCCGTCCAGCGAGACCGGCGCCGCACCGGCCGGTGGCCACACCGTCGTGTCGAACGGCGGTGTGTCATCGGAGCCGGTAAGGGGCTCGTCGACCGCCAGGAGCCCGTTCGCGTGCCGTGTCCAGGTGCGTTCCTCCTCGCCTTCCGGCCGCGCGTACACGCCCAGCGGCCGGTGTCCCCTCTCGTCGGGCTCGCCCAGCCGTACCTGCACCTGGACACCGCCCTGTTCGGGCAGCGTCAGCGGCGCGGCCAGGGTCAGCTCGTCCACGCGCGCGCAGCCGACCTCGTCACCGGCCCGGATCGCCAGTTCCAGGAACGCCGTCGCCGGTACCACCACCCGGCCCGACACCACGTGATCGGCCAGCCACGGATGGGAGCGCACCGACAACCGGCCGGTGAAGAGCACCTCGCCACCACCCGCCAGCTCGACGGCGGCTCCCAGCAAGGGGTGATCCGGCGCTCCGAGCCCGGCGTCGGTCACATCGCCGACGCGGGCGCGCGAAGGCCCCGGCCAGAAACGCCGACGCTGGAAGGCGTAGGTGGGCAGCTCCACCCGGCGGGCGCCGGGGAACGCCGCTCGCCAGTCCACCGGTACTCCGCGCACGTGCAGGGCGGCCAG